>JAPLDE010000055.1:41986-45003 GCA_026391855.1 Bacteroidota bacterium
CAGTTTTTGCCATTGTTTTATCACTGAGCCTGATAGTTTGGTCCTTTGTATAAGCTGTTATTTTATTGAGGTGATTAAATGGTTTCATGTGAAATATGCAAAAAAACAAGATAAAAACAATAATACTTGTATGCAAAATTATTGATATTCTATTGCAACAATCTTACATAACTTATGAAAAGAATTGCATAATTACCACATCTTTATTGAGGGGCTATGAAATAACCTTACCCCTTGAAAAATATTTCTCATTTATTATCATGGCTAAATGTGTGAATGATGTAATTCATATCCGGAATTGTGTAACACAACCTTGGTAAAATGCATACATCTTTGTATTGTGATAATTTCATCACAACAAACTAATTGATAATGAAGACAAAAATTAAAATTTTAGCACTGTTTCTTATCCTTTTTATTGGTACTGGAATAATACCTCAAAGAGCAACCGCTCAACAGGAATCTGTCACCTTTCAGGTTTTTTATGATGCCTTGAGCCCATTTGGGACCTGGATAGCAAACGCTGATTTGGGATATGTCTGGCTGCCCAACCTGGCTCCAGGATTTACTCCTTATGCCACAAACGGATGCTGGGTATACACAGATATGGGTTGGACATGGTCTTCTGATTATTCCTGGGGATGGGCGCCTTTTCATTATGGTCGCTGGTACACCGATGTAATATATGGACCGATGTGGGTTCCAGGTGAAGAATGGGGACCTGGATGGGTTACCTGGAGAAAATCAGAAGATTATTACGCATGGGCTCCCATAGGACCAGGTATCAGCCACAAGGTAGCATATGGGAGTGGATATGTTGCCTCCTTCAATCCATATACAATTGTAAAGGATAAATATATGGGAAGACCCGACATGGATAATTACTATGTGAAAAACACAAGAAAACCTAAGCTGATCTATAATTCTACGGTAATTATAAATACCAGGGAAGATAAAGTTAATAATATTACCTATAATGCAGGTCCTGATAGAATTGAAATTGAAAAGCTTACCGGCAAACCTATTTCCCCTGTTATTATAACAGATAGAAATAAGCCAGGTCAATTGTTGAGCCATAATCAGTTTGAGATATACAAACCTCAGGTGCAAAAAAATAACTCAGTAATAGTCAGACCTTCTCCGGTCATACTGGAAGATTTGAATAATATGATAACGACTAAAGAAAGAAATGCAGGACGGCACTGAGTCTCTCAGATTTTTTAATCAAAGCAAAAATGAAAACAAAAAGATTCAACACAAGTACAAAGGGCATATTATTTGGTGTTTTGACCTCAATAATTGCATTATCCTTTCTTTCATGTTCGCAAAAGGTTAACTTTTTAACATCATCTGTTGTTCCGGCAGCCAGAGGGTATGTGAAAGTTACTAAAGACAGAAACAATAATTATGTCATTCAGATACAACTATATGATTTAGCTGAAGTGAAACGACTTCAACCGTCACGATTTACCTATGTTGTATGGATGGTAACAGATCAGGAATTAACCAGGAATATTGGACAGTTGAATAGTTCAACAGGCCTCTTCTCGAAAAAATTAAAAGCAAGTTTTAAAACGGTATCTTCATATAAACCCACTAAAATATTTATTACAGCAGAAGATAATGCCAATACTCAATTTCCTGGAGAACCTTTGGTTTTATCAACAAATAGATTTTAAAGAAAAAATATCCATCCAAACACATCTAATACCAATGGTGAATGATAATAATGGATATTCCTTGTGATCATTGAAATAAAAATTATTAGCATAAAAAATTTTTTTTAAAACAGTAGCCTTAATAAATATTTATTCTTCTCACTAATATTTCTTATTGTTAAAGGGCTGTCTCTAAAAATCTGACAGCCCTTTCTTTTAGTAAAAAGTAATGAAATGTCCGTTTTTGGCTAACACCAACAGAAAATGATAATAGACAGAGCATTCTACCGATCAATCGGGACAAGCTATGGGACAATCGAAATCAAAATTATTGACAAATGAAAACTAAAGTATTTATTATTATTGGGATTTATTTTATGTTGTTTCCTATTCATAAAATGGTTTATGGACAGGCGCCCAACTTAGGAGCAGCATCAAGTTTTACGTTATTTACTTCTGCAGGAGCATTTACAAACATCGGATTGTCAGATGTAACAGGAGATATTGGGACGAACGTTGGAGCCTTCACTGGATTTCCTCCCGGAGTAGTTCTGGGGCAAATTCACGTGGCAGATGCGACTTCAGCACTAGCTGCGGCAGATCTGGCTCTGGCCTATGGCTATTTAAGCGGAATAACTTGTGGTGCTGTTTTAGGGACAACATTGGGAAACGATCAGGTTCTTACTCCAAACGTTTACTGTTTGGGAGCTGCGTCAACTTTAAACGGAAATTTAACATTAGACGGACAGGGAAATCCTGATGCAATATTTATTTTCAAGATTGATGGTGCACTCTTGACAAGCATATTCTCAAACATTCTTCTGATTAATTCTGCAACTTTGGGCAATGTATACTGGCAGATTAACGGGGAATTCATATTGGGTGATAATTCTGCTTTCAAGGGCACGCTGATTGTAAACGGAGCGATCACCTTACTTGAAAGCTCCTCATTGATGGGAAGAGGTCTCTCAATTGCAGGTGCGATTTCCATGCACAATAATTTGGTTAATATAGGACTTCCACCAACAGCATCTGTCATTTCAGCCAACGGTCCCACTACATTTTGTGAAGGTGACAATGTTGTACTTTCCGGGAATATTGGTGGCATTTGGAGTAATGGGTCATCAACTCCGTCGATTACCGTAACCACGGCTGGCGACTACTTTGTAACAAATTCAAATCCTTTCGGAAGTGTGACTTCCAATCATATAATAGTTATCATCAACCCCCTTCCTATAGCCTCGGTCATCCTGGCCAACGGACCCACCACATTCTGCCAGGGAAACAATGTAATGCTCTCCGGCAATACAGACGGAATCTGGAGTACAGGATCACTGACCCCGTCAATTACCGTCAATA
>JAPLDE010000159.1 GCA_026391855.1 Bacteroidota bacterium
ATCTACCAGCTTTTACCCTCAGGCCGGGAGGCCTCGTCGCCGCTTCCCGACTGCGCCCGGCGCTTCCCTCCTTCGTCGGGATCCCGATCCGCTATCGCTCCTCGGGACCGCACCAGCCAAGGTCGGTCAGCGGCTACTGGTAAGGAAATCTCTTAATAAACCTTTTCTTTATTTTTTGCCTGGGTCGCATAGCCTCAAACATTATTACTTGACCTAAGGGGACAAGCAATTAATATAATAGTCAATCAGTCCTTAGAACAGCGTACCGAAAAACCGAGTGCTTTTGGGTTGCCGTAATGGTAGATATCAGAAACAAAGTAGTCGAGACGGCGAAACCATGCGACGCTTTCGTAAGCCTCCGAGGAACACCAGAAGTTAGCATAGTACTGCTGAGCGTCGAAATCTCCTCTGTCTAAGCGACCGCCGGCCCCCAGAGCTGTGAACCCGCTTTCATTGGTAGCCCCGTTATTGGGTGAATTCCAATGAGTAAATCCTGTTTCTTTCATCTTGCCCCCGGCTACCGAACTTCCACCCAGGAAATCAACCAGGGTTTGCCATTCCCCGTCGGTGGGTATATGAAATCCGGAAGGACAAATACCCTGGGTACCCGGGGTTGTGGTGTATTGCATCATCTCATTCCAGTCGTATAATCCGCCGTAAATGTCACAGTTCGCCGGGTCATTGTCGTAGCAGTACTTTTCAATAATTCCGTTGTTGCTGCATTCAGAATGAGAAGAACCTGTGTAAACACTTGTCACCATGGTCCCGATATTCAGGTTCTCTTTCATCCAGCATTGGGTCCCTATCTGGACAGTGTTATATACCTGGCCGCCATAGGTTACCGTTGTGCCACAAGTCCATTCAGAAGCTGTATTGACTATTACTTCATCAAAACTGGTATCGCAAACTGAGGTGATGGTCCATCTAAGCGTATAAGTTGAATTTGGAAGACCCGTAAACAAAGCATAATTCTGTGTTGGNTAATTCTGTGTTGGATCTCCAAACGAGCCACCTGTTCCGCTGGTGATGGCCCAGTAGCCTGAATTATATTGTCCCGGAGTATTTCCCTGCAAAACACAAGAAGTTCCTGCCTGGATGGTAATATCCTGTCCTGCATTGGCATTGGCTGGGGTCGGGCAGAAAGCAACGATCACATCATCAAAACTGGTGTCGCAGTCGTTCCGGGTAGTCCAGCGAAGGGTATAGGTTTCACCGGTATTGCCCTGGAAATAGCTGTTAGGATAGTAATAATCCGAAAGATAAGCTCCTGAACCATTAATAAGGCTCCATTGTCCCTCATTTCCCAAACCTGCCGCGTTGGCATCCAGGTAGGTATAATAGTTGTCGTAAAGATGCTGGTCGGCCCCTGCATTGGCCTGAATTAACTTGTTAAAAGTAATGGTAAAATTGCTCCACAACGTTGCACAGGAGGTGGCAATTTGCCAGGCCAGGGTATGATATTGGTTAACGTGCCCTGTAAACGTTGCGTTTGGGTCGTGTATATCCGAAAAAGTTCCCCCGTTGCCATCCAGCACAACCCAAGTACCTATACCATAGAGGGGCGTATTGGCCGATAACTGCACTGAGCTGTCTGTACAAATAACCCTGTCTGATCCGGCAGTAGGCTCGGTGGGTTGGGGCACGCAATCACCGCAAACCTGGTACCAGTTATTAGTACGGTAAACGTTCAGACAGTTAGAAGTAAGATTAAAAATGACCATCCCGTTTTGGGGGTTTGCAATGGTATCCCTCTGTTCATCAGTAAGTTGCAGTATTCCCGCGGTATTGGCATAGTTCGCAGTAGCGGCGGCTCCGGCCGTGTTTGCATGTAAGGCATAAGGGACGGATAGAAGCTGGGATACCCCAAGAAGCGAAAAATTGCTTCCGCCGTTTTCATCAGCTTCCACTTTAACAAAGTAAGTTCCATGGCCCCAGTCTATGGTGTTAAAGCTTCCGGAAACCAACATTCCATTCCCGATTTCCAGGTTCACTAACCCATAAGAGTTGGTTGTAACGGTATGGGTTTCTGAATAAAGCGAATTCCCTTCAGCGTTACTGGTAAGGATGCTCACGCGCATACTGATGGTTTGATTTACCAGCATATTACCACTGGCATTCCTGGCAATAGCCTGGTACTTAATGGCTTGTGGCGTCTGGGCAAAGAGGCCGAAAATGGCCATGTTTAACAGGAAAAGGAGGGCTTTTTTCATTACATAATGTGTTCGGGTTTTCACCTTGACAGAATTGACTGTAATTTTTTGTGAGCAAGTTAGACAAATTTTGTATATACGGTACGAAATTCTTTCTCTCAATTTTCAAATTTCCAAATTGTCTCATTTCCAAATTTCCAAATTGCCGGAAACTTCATAAAAAAAGAGAGCCTTCCACACAGAAAAGCTCTCTTACAGACAATCAATGTCTTGAACCTTAGTTCATTAACAGCCTTATCGTCATTCCCTTTGGTGAAACCTGGGTAAAAAGTGCAGCACTGTAACTCAACAGGTTACGAAGGATTTCTGCCGGCGGGCCGGGAGTTTTGATCTCGCTACTGTGGTCAGTCAGATCAGGTCGTGGAATTTGATAAGGAAATTCTAAAGAGTAATCATCCGCCATAAAAACGATTTTGTTAATACTACGGATGAAAAACGAAAGCAAAAAAGAAAAATTGCCTGTCACCGGAAAATTATCAGGAGGTCAGGATAATATCCTTTTCAGCAGCCATCTTCCTCAGGTTGATGAGGGCATACCTCATCCTTCCCAGGGCAGTGTTGATGCTTACAGAGGTCTGTTCGGCAATTTCTTTAAAGCTTAATTCTTCATAATGCCTCATTTTCAATACCTCCCGCTGCTCCGGTGGCAGATACTCGATCATCTTCTTCACATCCTCGTGGATCTGTTCGGTGATGAGCCTCTTTTCTACCGAGTCATCCGTATATCTGATCGTATCAAAAATGTCGAAATCATTGTCCCTGACGTCAATCACGGGTATCCTTTTCGACTTTCTGAAATGATCGATGATGAGGTTGTGGGCAATGCGCATCACCCATTGAAGGAATTTTCCTTCTTCTTTATAAGTACCTGATTTTAAAGTGTTTATCACCTTAATGAAAGTGTCCTGGAACACATCGTCAGCCAAAGGTTTGTCTTTGACCACCATTAAGATATAAGCGTAAACACGATTCTGGTGGCGGCGGATAAGCTTTTCCAAGCATGCCTGATTACCGGACAGATACTCATGGATCAGATCCTGGTCACTACTGAGTTGGGTCTTCATATTCCCTTGTTAGTTAATAGCTAAAAGGGTAAAGATCTATCCGATATGGTGCCTCCTATAGATTATTATGATGAGAACTCCTTTGTTTAAACGCAGAAGATGAAAATTTGTTTTCTCTTCCTGCAATTTCCAAGCAAAGATAATTAAAAAAATTCTAATTGCAAACTTTAAATTAATTTTGGCGCAACAAAGGGAATGAATGAAGACGAGAGATATATCCCTGCTTGATCCGCATGAATTTATTCTGATCAAAGGTGCCAGGGTACATAATCTGAAAAATATCGACCTGGCCATCCCCCGCAATAAATTTGTGGTGATCACGGGTTTATCAGGTTCGGGAAAATCATCACTGGCATTCGATACGCTCTATGCGGAAGGTCAGCGGAGGTATGTGGAAAGCCTGAGTTCCTATGCCAGGCAATTCCTTGGCAGGATGAACAAGCCGGAGGTCGATTATATTAAAGGGATCTCCCCTGCCATTGCTATCGAACAGAAGGTGAATAGCCGGAATCCCCGGTCGACAGTTGGCACATCTACAGAAGTGTATGAATATATTAAACTCCTTTTCGCCAGGATCGGCAGGACCTACTCCCCCGTTTCCGGAAATCTGGTGAAAAGAGACTCTGTGACCAGTGTGACCGACCACATTCTCAGTCTTGAAGAGGAAAGCCGGGTCGTCATTTATTCACCTCTCCTCCTGAAAAACGGGCGAAGCGTGAAAGAACAACTGGGGATAGTGTTGCAACAGGGATTCTCGCGGATCTTCATCAAGGGAGAATTGCATAAGGTGGAAGATATTTTGAAAAATGATGAACTGGAATGTTTCTGTGAAGACTGCCTGATCCTGATCGACCGTTTTGTGCTCAGACATGATGACAGCGACCTGCAGGGCCGTATCGAAGACTCGGTCCAGACCGCATATTTTGAAGGAGAAGGAAGCTGTATCGTTGAACACAACGTGAATGGCTCGCTTGAGAAACACACATTCAATAACCGTTTTGAAGCGGATGACATGGTGTTCGAAGAACCTTCCGTTAATCTCTTCAGCTTTAACAACCCTTATGGTGCCTGCCAGACTTGTGAAGGTTTCGGCAGTGTTATCGGTATTGATGAAGACCTGGTGATCCCCAACAAGAGCCTTTCCGTTTATGAAGATGCAGTGGCTTGCTGGAAGGGTGAAAAAATGAGCGAATACAAGGACCAGCTGGTGATGAACGCCTATAAGTTCGGATTTCCGGTCCATAAACCCTTTGCCGACCTCACTGAAAAAGAGCGCCGCCTGCTTTGGGAAGGGAACAGTCATTTTACCGGTATTCACGAATTTTTCAGGCTGGTTGAAGAACAGACTTACAAGATTCAGTACAGGGTAATGCTGTCGCGTTACAGGGGAAAGACCATTTGTCCGGAATGTCAGGGGACCCGTCTCAGGAGTGATGCCCAATATGTAAAGGTGTCCGGAAAGTCGGTGAAAGAAATCGTGCTGATGCCTGTACAGGACTTGCTGGCCTTTTTTGAGAACATCGCCCTGGATCCTTACGAATTAAAGGTAGCTAAACGCTTGTTGACCGAGATCACCAACCGGCTGCGCTTTCTCTGTGACGTAGGCTTGGGATACCTGACCCTCAACCGCTTATCGGCTTCTCTCTCCGGTGGGGAATCTCAGCGGATCAACCTGGCTACTTCCCTGGGCAGCAGCCTGGTCGGGTCTATGTATATACTGGATGAGCCCAGCATCGGCCTGCATCCCCGCGACACCCACCGCCTGATCAGGGTGCTCAACCAGCTCAGGGACCTCGGGAATACGGTCATCGTGGTGGAACACGACGAAGAGATCATCCGGGCTGCAGATGTCATCCTCGACCTGGGTCCCCTGGCAGGCACTGCCGGAGGGGAACTGGTGTTTGAAGGGACTTTTGAAGAACTTTACCAGGATACACAAAGCCTTACTGCTCAATATCTTACGAATAAACTACAGATTAATACGCCAGCCACCAGAAAGACCTGGAAAGAATACCTGGAAATAACCGGGGCCAAGGAGAACAACCTGAAAAACATTTCTTTGAAGATACCCCTGAATACCCTGACCGTGGTAACAGGAGTAAGCGGTTCCGGAAAGACATCGCTGATAAAACGTATCCTCTACCCTGCCCTTAAAAAGATCTATGGCGGCTATGGCGATAAAACAGGTAAATTCGATAAGATCAGCGGTGACATTCACCGCCTGAGCGATGTTGAGATGGTCGATCAGAACCCCATCGGGAGGTCAACCCGCTCAAACCCTGCCACTTATGTGAAAGCTTTTGATGACATAAGGAGTCTTTTTTCTGATCAGCCACTGTCGAAAGTAAGGGGATATAAGCCCGGCTTTTTCTCTTTCAACATTCCCGGCGGACGGTGTGAAGAATGCGAAGGAGAAGGAACAGTGAGTATTGAGATGCAGTTTATGGCCGACATCACCCTCGTTTGTGAAACCTGCGGAGGTAAACGGTTCAAGGAGGAAGTACTGGAAGTGAAGTATCATGACAAAAACATCAGCGAGATCCTTGACCTGACCATCGACCAGGCGATAGCATTCTTTTCATCCGTTGCCAAATCGAACAACCTGGAAAAGAGGATTGCAGAAAAGCTTCAGCCATTGCAGGATGTAGGATTGGGTTACCTGGGGCTTGGACAGCCTTCCAGCACACTCAGCGGTGGAGAAGCACAGCGAATTAAACTGGCTTACTTCCTTAGTAAAGGCATCAGCGACAAGCCTACCCTCTTCATTTTCGACGAGCCAACCACCGGGCTTCATTTTCATGATATCAACAAGCTGATGAGTGCCTTTGATGCCCTGGTTGAGAAGGGACATTCGCTGCTGGTCATTGAGCATAACATGGAAGTGATCAAATGTGCCGACTGGATCATTGACCTGGGGCCTGAAGGCGGAGATGCAGGTGGGGAGATCGTGTATGAAGGCACTCCCGAAGGTCTGGTTAAAGTAAAACGATCTTTTACAGGGCAGTTCCTGAAAGGGAAGCTGAAAAAGAACTGATAATCCCAATAGTTACCTTCCTTTAAAATTCCCGGAATTTCAGGATATTCATCCCATTTCTTGATTTCAACAGCATTAATTATTAATTTTGCAACTGGTTTATAGTTGCAAAGTAAATGACTAAACGGGACAAATCAGTTGAAAGACTCCTCAACTCACCCAAAGATTTTACATACAGTGAATTGAAGACACTTTTATCACAGTTCGGCTATGTTGAATTTGTTAAAGGGAAGACATCAGGTTCAAGGAGGGCTTATTACAAAGAAGAAAACAAACACTTAATCAGACTTCATAAACCGCATCCCGGAGAAACACTTAAAAAATATCAGATAGAATATGTGGTTTCGGAATTAAAAAAGGAGGGATTATTATGAAAGACGTCATGAAATATAAAGAATATCTCGGTTCTGTGCAGTATAGTGCTGAGGATCAGGTATTTTACGGCAAACTCGAAGGAACCGCCGACTTGGTTACCTTTGAAGGTGCCAGTGTTGATCAGTTACAGTCAAGCTTTGAAGAAGCAGTGGATGATTATCTGGAAATCTGCGAAAACACCGGGAAGTCTCCATTAAAATCATATAAAGGAAGCTTAAATGTCCGTATCCAGCCTGATCTTCATAAAAAAGCGGCCTCCCTGTCGGTGAGGCTTGGTCTTTCGTTAAATAACCTTATAGAGAAAGCAATATCTGAGTGGGTTTCTGCACATGAGATCCATCAATAAAGACCATGATCAGGAAAAAAATCTGAAAACCTTTGTTAATAAGCGTCTCCGTCGACATCACCGGCAAAAAGGATATGGATATCCTGAGAAAGATTCGAAGTTGGTGTAACTGTAATATTAAATACTTCGCTGTAAAAATCAGGACCTCCTGATGGTACATTCGGTGGAAAAAAATTATTAATCTGGCCAACCCATCGTCTTGCCATAGCCAATGCATCTACTGCATTGGGTGTTCCACCGGTACCATTCACATCGGCAGCCTGCAACCAAAGACCGGTAAGTGTCCCAGGATTCAGGAAATTTAACAATACCAGGTAAGCATCAATAATATCAACCCCGTGCCACTTTTTTCCCGTGATTGCCTTAAGCTGGTAATTTCCCGGCGGAAGATTGGCAAAACTGTAAAAACCACCCGCAATAACCTGGCATTGAGCATACTGCACATATCCAATGGACAAGGTAACAGTGCAACTGTCAGCCATGGCTGTTCCTACTGCATTGTCGTATCTTACAAATCCGCTGATCATGTTCTGGGAGAAGCCGGAAACGGATAATAAACACACAACTATAAGAATACCAGCCTTTTTCATTGAAATTAATTTAACGAATACAAATTTATTAAATTAATGAAGGAAATGCAAGGATAGTTGATAAGAAAAATGTGGGTGCTTTCTGGAATAGGTTGCTTTTAATGCAAGAATGCGGGAATGCCAGAATGCGGGAAGGCGAGAGTGAAAATCATTCCCGCCTTCCCGCCTTCTTGCATTCTTGCCTTTGAGCGTAGCGTGGACGAGAGTTGAACTCGTGACCTCCGGGTTATGAATCCGACGCTCTAACCATCTGAGCTACCACGCCTTTTGGAGGGCGCAAAATTAACAAGATTTTGTTCATGCACAACAGCCTGGGGAGATTTTTGCAAAAGCCGCTTACAGGTTGGATGTTGGATGTCAGATGTTGGATGTTGGATGTCAGATGTTGGATGTCTGATGTCTGATGTCTGATGTCTGATGTCTGATGTCAGATGTCTGATGTCGGATGTCAGATGTCAGATGTCAGATGTCTGATGTCGGATGTCAGATGTCAGACTGCCGACTGCCGACTGCCGACTGCCTACTGCTTACTGCCGACTGCCGACTG
>JAPLDE010000237.1:0-1835 GCA_026391855.1 Bacteroidota bacterium
GATCTATCTCAGGAAAAGCATCGGTTACCATCTTATGTAACCTCCGTTTATCTGTACCATTGTAAATCATCAGCGCCACCGACCAGTCACCATCGCGGCCTGCTCTGCCGGCTTCCTGAAAATAAGCTTCAAGCGAATCCGGAAGATCCAGATGGAGGACAAATCTCACATCCGGCTTGTCGATACCCATTCCAAAAGCGATAGTGGCACAGATGATGCTGATCCTGTCGTTAATAAAATCATCCTGAACCTTATGGCGATCCTTTGATTCCATCCCGGCATGGTAAAAATCGCTTTCCAGGCCGTTTTCCTTTAGCATGGCCGACATCCTTTCGGTTTCCTTCCTGCTTAGACAATAAACAATACCGCTTTCTCCCCGGTGACGGTCGATAAATCTCAGAATATCCCTGTACTTTTCGGTGGTTGAAAGACCGCTGAGCACATTCAGGTTCAGATTGGGACGGTTAAAGGAAGCCACAAAAATGCCCGGATCGCGCAATCCAAGCTGAATGGCAATGTCTTTCCTGGTGATCTTATCGGCTGTGGCTGTGAGGGCCATCACAGGTATGCCCGGGAACCGCTCTTTCAGCATCTTCAGCTTTGTATATTCAGGCCTGAAATCATGTCCCCACTGCGAAATACAATGGGCTTCATCAACTGCAAACAATCCAACCTCCATCTGCCCCAGCACAGACGGATCCATCAGCAATCGTTCGGGAGACAGGTATAACAAATTAAGCCTTCCTTCCCTCCCGATTTTAAGGATCCTGGCATTCTGCATAGGTGTCAGGCTGCTGTTCAGCGCAGCAGCCTCCACTCCATTCATCTTCAGGCCGTCTACCTGGTCTTTCATCAGCGATATCAGGGGGGAAATCACCACTACTGTTTTTTTCATCAGCAAAGACGGGAGCTGGAAACAAAGCGATTTTCCACCCCCGGTAGGCATCACCAGTATCACGTCCCCTCCGGCCATCACCTGCCGGATCGCCTCTTCCTGCAGTGGCCTGAATTCTTCAAACCCGAAATACTGCTTCAAATAACGATAAACTTCTTCCATAGAGCGATTAATAAAAACCGAATCCTCAGATCCGGTCTAAAATTACAAATTGATAACTTTTCTTTATTCTATAGATGCATTTTCACCCTTGTTATGGAAATTTTTAGACACATTTTTTTCTTTTCAGGAAACTGTTCCTGGCCATTTTTTCTTTTTGAAAACCTTTGTGGGTTTCCTCCTGTCCTTTGTGTCTGATAAAAGGCTTGGCTTGCGGATATAGGTAAGTTATTAATAATTAGTCCTTTTAATTAACCACAAAGAACACAAAGGTTGTCACAAAGGATTTCACTAAGGGATGAAATTTGAAAAACTGAAAATCAAATGATAGCTGGCTAATAAAGCCCGGTAGGATCTTACCAGCTATAATACAATACGTTAAAGAAATTGATTTCTGCCTATTTTTGGAGTCCAAATTACACAAACCGAACCACTATGAGGAAAACACAATTATGCCTGATAATCAGCCTTTTATATCCTTGTTTGGTTTTTTCACAGCATTTTGGTTTGTATAAATCGGGTTTTGTAAAAGCAGGAAATGCAAACCTGTATTATGAAGAAAAAGGAAGCGGGACAGCGGTTGTTCTAATCCATGGCAGTACCCTCGACCGGACCATCTGGGATGCCCAGTTTGATTATTTTTCCCAACATTACCGGGTGATCAGGTACGATGTCAGAAATCACGGACTGACTATTTCCGGACCTGATTCCAATTATTATCACAAGGACCTGAAGATATTGCTGGATAGTTTGCATGTGCCTGAGGCAATTCTGGTCGGCG
>JAPLDE010000237.1:1873-11379 GCA_026391855.1 Bacteroidota bacterium
CGGCCGTGTAATCGCCCTTGTTACTGTATCTTCAGGATTGATCGGGTATGATATTGATGATAAAGAGGTTAAAGAGAACGGGGAAAAGATGTATATGGCCTTTAACCAGGGGAAGATGGACACAGTAGTAGAGTATAACCTACGATCGTGGGTCGACGGGCCGAAACGAAGGCCTTCCCAGGTTGATACGGTTATCCGGAACAAAGCCGGGAGGCTGGGCCGGTTTACCTACGACAACTGGAACCCCAAGGTAAAGCAACGGCCTCTGGAACCTCCTGCCATTAAGCGGCTGGCGGAAATCACCGTGCCGACCCTCCTGATTGTAGGCGATCTCGATATGCCCAGCATTGATAAAATCGCTGACCTGATGGTAAAAAAGATCAAAGGCGCTCAAAAGGTGGTGGTCAAAGGAGCCGGACAGCTCGTCAACATGGAAAAACCTACAGAATTTAATGCGGTTCTCGGGAAATTTTTAAATTCATTGAAATAAGTAGTTGACAGATCAGTCTTAAACATGGTCACATGGCCACATGGCCACATGATCTCATGGTCACATGGTTTACCCCATCATCTTCATCATCTGCATGCTTTCAGTTGCCATCCGCTGGTTGTAATCCAGGGCCAGCTTTTTATGGTTGAATATGTCGATGATAGTCCCTATCATACAGATACCTCCGGTAAACAGGTAAACCACGCCCAGGCCGATCTCAGCCATCATCATGCGGTGAACACCGGCTACTCCGACAAATCCGAGCAGGGTAAGCAGAAGTATCATCTGGGGGTCGCGACGGCGGCTCTGGTAGATCATGAAAAAGTTTCGTTTCTGATCTTCTGTCATGTCTTTGGTGATCTGCTGAAGGAAAGCCATTTCGGCCGGATCAAGGTTCGGAAGGCTCATGTAAAATGTATCCATGTTTTTTCGTTTTAAGGTTGATGATTTTGTTTAAAAGAAGTAAACGGTAAATACGGAGCAAAATAAAGATCAGGGCCGGGATTCCCAGGGGATGGGAATGAAAGGACCCCCAAAAATCTCCCCTGAAAAGAAAACTGATGGAATGGCCCAGCCCGCATCCCGGGCAATAATGAAATCCAGCCAGTTTAAACAGGCAGAAGGTGCCATGTGTCTGACAGGGGTCCGAAAAAGCAAGGATAAATAAGCCTAACGACCAGAATATCAATTCGCTATATTTGGAAAGTAGTCGGAATAGTTTATTGACTTTGTTGATATTCATTCCATAAAGATAATATAAAAAGATACTTCCAGGTCAACTAAATCAACTCATTAATGGCATTAATAATGCCAGGGTACAAAAACACGTACGAAATTATGTTAAAACACACGTTTTTACGTATGAATTAGTGGTGTTACGGGTTGTTAACGGGATTATTTGTTGGCTGCAACCACCAGTTTCTTCATCATCGTCCCTTGTCCGGTCTCCATGCCGATAAGATACAATCCTGACGGAAATAGACCCAGATCAAGGGTAAGGGAGTAACTGCCGGCCTGATAATTTTTCTCAGCGATATTCCTCACCTTTTCTCCCAACAGATTATATAAGCTAATACTGACCCGGGTGTTGGATTTCAGGGTAAAGTTCAGTCTTGTCTGATAAAAAGCCGGGTTCGGAAATACCGACAGCATGGATGCTTTCTCCGTCGGTTCAGGGATCCCTATGGGTGCTTCTCCGAAATAATCTGACATGATGGAACGGGTAAACTCCTTGGCTGCAGCAAAATCCATATAAAACAAGGGAAAGCTCAGCATGACGGTTTTCCAGCCACCCTGACCTTCACATTTAATCCCGACAGGTCTTCCGGCCATCTCACCTTGTGTGGTGGCGGTGTCAAAAGCGGTTCCGTAACGATAAAGGATATTTTCGTTGTGCTCCGGCCACAAGGCTTCAATATAAGCGATATGATAGTTGAACTGGACAAGTGTCTTAGTAGTGTCGATGGTCAGCAGAGGGTAATCCGGACTTTCAGGGAGGGCTGCATTAAACCTCGATATGGAATTCAGCTCATTGAGACCTATGCCGCAGTAATCATGAAGGAAAGTACCGTCTCCCCATTGATTCGGATAGGAAGAGATCTTATAGATGGCCCGTTCGGGCTGATAAACAGTAAATAAGATGTTACCGCCCAGTTTCAGGTATTTGATAACATCATTCAGATAGCGGTTTAGCACGGTTACGCTGGTTTGCGTATTGATATGCCAGAGGATGGAAGAATATTTCCCCATTTCCGCCAGGCTGATCTGCTGCTGAACATAGGCGTCATATTCTGTGTACTGGAAGTCATGCAGCAATCCTGCATAGAAGCTGTCAACCACGGAATCTCCGGGATAAAGGATTCCGCCTTCGCTGTCATCCACAATCAGTATTCCATGGTCAAGGGTAACCAGGGCCGGCCTGTCGGAGTATTCCGTTACAGGACCCTCATACCCGTTGTCGGCAACCGCAGAAACAGCAATATAATACAGGGTATCCGGCGATAAATTGGTCAGGATCAAAGCGGTATCAACAGTCATAAAGCTGGTATGATAGTTACTGCTGGAATATCCGACCCTGACCATATAACCGGCCAGGTTGGTTTCCGGATTTGGCCGCCACCGGGGAATAAGAGAATTCCCTGTCCCCGGGTTGAAAAGTTCATAGCGGACCTTCGAAGGGAGCTGGTCGGCCGTCAACAGGGTCCCAAGCGCCACTTTGGTTATTTCAGTGCAATAAGGCATATTGCAATTGACCACCAGGTCGGTGATCTGATGATAGTTTGGACTGAAATGCATTTCCTCAAAATAAACCGGAGAAAACCCTCCCAACCAGAAACCATAACTGTCGCTGCCGCTTGAATTTCCGGGGTTTAGTACAGGGCTCAGGGAGGTGTGGTTCCAGGCAACCTCTGCGGCAATGCCACCCAGCCATTCACTGCCCTGATAAGTATTGACATGAAAATCCCAGTTGGCTGTATCCGGGTCTGAAGAGACCATATCCATATTAACATACGTTTTGATCTGATCACCCTGGTTCATGGCCTTAATTACCTTGTCCACACTGCCCAGCAATCCTCTCTCTTCACCGGCCCAGGCAGCAAAGGTGATTGAAGAGGAAGGAGTAATATTTTTTGCCTTCAGCACCCTGGCAATCTCCAGGTTGGCAGCAATGGCCGAACCATTGTCGTCGGCTCCCGGGGCAACGAAATATGGGTCACCCCCGGAATATACGATGGCATCATAGTGTCCGCCACTGATGACCTCAACATCAGGATTTAGCTGCCCCGGCAGCGTGGCAAACACATTGTACTGCCAGCTGGTATCAATAGGTCCGGTAGTGGCAGGCCATTGTGTGATGCATAGGAAGGAATCAAGGCGGGCATTGGCATAACCCAGGGAAATAAACTTGTTTTTGATCCATTCTGCAACATCCCGGTGGTTATCCGCCAGCATAAACCGGGTCCCGAAATTTTCAAGCGATTGCAGGTAGGAAGTGATGCTGTCCTGCCTGATCTCCGCAATGCAGACTGATATTAGCGAATCAGGGAGGAACTTTCCCTGACCCGGAAAACAGAAAACCGGGACTTTCTCATACCTGCTGATGCCCGGAAGAATGTTATCCACCGGAAAGGCTGGCGGTTCCTGGGCCCATGAAAGGAACACGGCAAGGAAAAAGGTACAGAATAAGGAGATTTTCTTCATGATGCTGAATTGATAAGGTTAATCATTACGGTTATCTGAAGGATCAGAAAAATCAGTAAAAAAAGCCAATAGTTTCCAAATTCAAATATGGCTGATTTTTCTCTTCCTTTAACGGATTACTATACCAGATCACTTTCCATCACGATGGATAGTCCTAATACCCCGATAGAAATGTTGGTCGATAAAACGAACTGGTTCGGCAGGAAAATCGACTCTTTAGCCTCTGCTTTCTGATCAGGAATAACTAAAAAACGTCAATATAATGACGAAATTTAGCTAAAAAACGTCAACATAATGACGAAATTTAGCTAAAAAACGTCAAAATAGATTATCTTTGTGTTAAAAATTGAGATATGCAATATGTAACCAGGTTTCTTCAGGCTAAAATTGAATCAGCAGTACAGGCAGGAAAGGTATTGCTGTTGTATGGTGCCCGGCGGGTCGGGAAAACTATTCTGCTGGAACAGATACGGCAGTCATATAAAAACCAGGTTTTAATGATGAATGGTGAAGATAATGACACCTTAAAACTGTTGGAGGATAGAAGTATTTCCAACTACCGTCGACTCCTGGAGAACATCAATCTTCTGATTATTGATGAAGCGCAGCAGATACCCGAAATCGGAATGAAACTTAAATTAATGATTGATGAGATTCCTGGCCTTTGCATAATTGCCTCAGGATCATCTGCTTATCAGCTTCTTCATGAAACCATGGAAGCGCTCACCGGGAGATGTAAACTTTTTCCCATTTATCCCCTTAGCCAGATGGAATTATCAATAAAAGAGAATTTGCTGGAAACACGACAAAACCTGGAAGAACGCCTGATATTCGGTTCTTATCCGGAGGTCATTGTTACTGAAACGATAGCTGAGAAACGACTTTACCTGGCCAACCTGATGAATGCGTATTTGTTTAAAGATGTATTGAGTCTTGAAGGAGTAAGAAATACCCAAAAAATGACAGATCTTCTGAAAATGATCGCTTATCAGACAGGGAAAGAGGTGTCGAATGAAGAACTGGGCAGGCAGCTTGGATTGAGTAAAAATACGGTTGAGAAATACCTGGAGCTGTTAAGCAGGATATTCATCATTTTTAAACTGCCGGGATTTAGCCGTAATCAGAGAAAAGAGATCACCAGGAATTGCAAATGGTATTTTTATGACAATGGGATCAGGAATGCCCTCACCGGTAATTTCGATGCAATAGCGTTACGGCAGGATATAGGTGAGATCTGGGAAAATTACCTGCTTTCGGAGCGACTGAAGAAAAAGTCGTACAATGAAGAAGATGCCAGTCTTTTCTTCTGGCGAACCTATGACCAGCAGGAGATTGATGTTATAGAACAAAGCGGAACCCAGCTGAAAGCCTTTGAAATAAAATGGAATGACAGGAAGACCCGCATTCCGGTCGCCTGGAAAAACGCCTATCCAGTAGCTGAATGGAAGGTGATTGACAGGCAGAATTATCTGGAATGGATTACGTAAGGGTTGTTATGGTCTTATGTCAGCAAATAATGACAAGCCGGGAATATTACAATTTCATATTTAATTCATTTTCATTATTTTCCCTAAAACCTATAAATTCATTAAAAAAAAGCCTGCCAGATCCGAAACAAGGATATTATTTGTTAAAGGGTAAGGTTCTTTGACCTCGGGAATAATAATGAAATTCTTTTGTGTTTTAAGATCTTGTATTGCTGTTGTAAGCCCTTTGGTTTTTCCCGGTGAAGAATTTAGTTTTACCTCGATACAGGAATACGGAACTCCACCTTTTTCAAGCAACAGGTCCACCTCAGTTCCATCCTGTGTACGGTAAAAATAGTATGCATATTCTTCTCCCAGGGTGGAGATGATCTGCTCGATGACATAGGATTCCCAGGAAGCGCCAACCAGGGAATTCCCCAAAAGATCATCAAAAGACTGAATTTGTGCCAGAAAATGTAATAAGCCAGTATCTCTCAAAAATAATTTGGGAGATTTAACCAATCGCTTTTTTACGTTTAAAGTGAAGGATGTCAAGCTTCTGATCAGAAAAGCATTTTCCAGGAAACTAATCATTGTATTGATAACAGTTACCGGGACTCCTAATGACCTGGAATACATGGCATTATTCATTAATCCACCCTGGTTGAGTGCCAGCATGGTTATAAAACGTTGCAGCAGCAGGTTATTGATCTTATATCCCAGCAAACCAGGCTCACTTTCAATATAAGTCTTCACATAGGAACGGAACCAAAGTCTCCGGATTTCATCTTTATCATTCAGTAATGGGGTAGGATATCCACCTCTGAACCAGTGCTCTGTTAATGAGAATTTATCCTGAACCTCACGGAACACAAATGGGGCTAACTCAGAGAATATGATCCGTCCAGTGAGGGCTTCGCTGCTTTTTCTGAGCAATTCCGGGCTTGCCGAACCCAGAAGAATAAAACGGCCATTTTGCCTGTTTTCATCAATAAGAGCCCTGAGTACCGGGAATAAACCCGGCATTCTTTGAATCTCATCAAGGATGATACATTCATTCTGGTGTAAATGAAAAAATAAGGATGCACTGGATAACTTATCAATATCTTCAGGCAGTTCAAGATCCAGATAAAGACTTGATTTAGGATTCTCCTCCCTTATAATTTTTGCCAGGGTTGTTTTTCCAACCTGTCTGGCTCCCAGAATAGCTATAGCTGGGAAGTGCTGTAAATGCAGTAAAATATGATCCTGTAAAAGTCTATGAATCATCGCATTGAAAATTATCCCTGCAAAAGTAATAATTATTATCATTTTTGCAGGGATAAATAATGGCAGAAAAGAAAAATGTCACCAGAGAAATCTGGTTAATAACCCAAAAGAAAATTGTTTGATACAAAAACACAACATTGGTTTATTGAATCAAATAGCTAATATTATCATCAGAATCAGATTGTTTATTCTTTGAAAAACAAGCACATACAGAGATACTGGAATATCTTTTCAGGAGTATCTTCCATTACAATAAGTTAAATGTGTTTAACTTCATTATCACGGGTACCGCATAAGCATTTAGAGCAAGACTGCCGGATAGCATATAGGGAATGTTAATACCCTCCAGTGCATCAGTAAATTTTTTTAATAAACCCAGTAGCATTGTTTCTGCAGCATTTTTGAGACTACCCTGGTAAACCCTTTGGGGCTGAATAGAAAAAGATAATCCATTTACATGCCGTTCAGCTATTCAATTTTCGAAATTCAGGTCAGCACCGGGATAAGTGTTTAATTTGGCAGTATCTTTGTTGAAAAATATGGCTATGAGGACTGTAATCATTGATAATAATACAAAAAAGGGGAAACTGATACTGGATCTTATTCGTGAAATGGAATGTGGTGAGATTTTACCTGATAAACCAAATTCCAAAACTCAAACTGCTATAGAAGATGCCCGTAAAGGAAGGCTAAACAAAGCAAATAGTGCAACAGAATTAGCTAAGGAACTTGGCATCTGAATATGTTTTCCCTTCAATATACGACTGCTTTTACCCAGGACGTAAAAAGAGTTAAAAAGCGTGCATATAACACCCGCCTTCTTTTAAAAGCTCTTGTTTCCCTGGAAGCTGATGGGATTGTCACATCTAATTGTAAACCGCATAAATTGTCTGGTTCATATTCAGATTGTTGGGAATGCCACCTGAAAGCAGACTGGCTCTTAATTTGGCGTAAAAATGAAGAACATAATTCAATAGAACTAATCCGAACAGGTACACATGCTGACTTGTTTTAACTGATAAAATTCCACTTTACCTGTATTGAGACTTCTTCCCGGTCAAGTATCTTCACAGCAGCCTTGTCGTGCTTGCTGTTGAAAAGAACGATCTTCTCGTATTTTCCGTCATTGTTGAAATCAAAGCAATACTCCAGGCAGTCAGGCTTATCGGAAATGCCACTGTTTACCTTCGTAAGTGAATATTTTGAATACTTTGGAGAAAAGGAAAAAACAGCCAGGGTCAGTATGATTGCCAGGAAAACTGGACTTGTCAGCACCGTAACGATGCGATACAATATTTTCCCTGACCAGGATGATGCCATGATTTTTCTGTAAATTCAATTCAATATGCGAATATATACAATATTTTATTCCCTGCTGGTTTCAATGTTGAAAGTCCTAAATTTAAAACATCGACAATTAACTGCCAGATTATCAATTCATTGTGTTGAGGTTTTCTATTAGTTGAATCTTGAATTTAGCTGGGACAACAAAGAAAAAAAGGTACCTCATTTCTGAGATACCTTTTTTTCTCACAATATGCACAAACCTATCTTTCGATGATTAAGAACCCTCGTTTGACCGATGATTCATTCCCATTGGCCATTGTAACCTGGTAACCATAGGTTCCGGGAATAAGAGAATGGTTTTCATAGTGGATCGTTTGATCGCCTTTGGACATATTGACTTTTTCAACAGGGACACTTACTTTTCTTCCAAGGTTATCAAAAATGCTGATAGTTACCTCAAAATCAGCGCTTAAACTAAGATGGAAGTTCATAACTCCGTTTCCAGGGTTAGGGTAAACAAACATGGTATTTTCTATATTAATTATTAGCTTCGGTATAGTCAGTTCAGTTTGTATGATGGAGCCGTTAAAATCAGTAATTTCACTTTCCGGGTTAATAGAAATTAGTTCCTTATCCCTAGTTTCCCATCCATTGTTAAGAGGTTGGCAAATTAGTGAAATCAAAAAATCACCAGTTTCCAATTCTTGTTTTTTTAATCCAATCCAGGAGATTTTCAATTGGTGATCTGAAACATTCCATATAAAGTTATCCCTCATACCCGATGTTACATCGATAATTTGAATCCGCTCTTGGTCAAAAGGTATAATAAGTGATAATGAGTTGAATATTAAGTTGTTATTTACCTTTATAGGAAGAACGAAGGGTAAATTCCGGCTGATTGCCAATTCATCTTTTTGCACAACCTGAATAGTTGATTCCATTTTAGCAGGTGGAACATATGAACAATTAACATCTCCTGTACAGGCGGCTGTTATATTCACCGACATATCAGAAGAAAGTACAAGGGGGATTGGACTATAATCCCAAACCCAATCTCCAATAGGGAAACAACATAATAATCCTACAAACCGTCTTTGAACCATCAGAGCATCTGTAGCATTCACCGCTCCATCTCCATTAATATCTGCAGCTTTTCTGCTAATACCAGTAAGAGTTGTTATTTGAACAAAGTGTTTTAAAATGGATAAGGCATCACTCGAATTTACACCACCAAAGGGCTTTGTTGTTGAACAGGAGAATGTATATGTTTCACATGGTGTACCGGTAAAAGAGAATTGGCCGGTTTGATCTGAAATAGTCTGGTTGACGGATTGTCCATTTAACAATAGGTTAATATTTGTATTATTCATGGGTGTCCCGGTTTCATTACAATAACTAACCGATCCATTGATAGAATGTTGGCAGATAGGGTTAATACTATCAATCTGAATACAATCAAACCACCCGGTTCCCCAGGATTCGGTACTGCCCCAGTAAAAAGTTTCAGGCAGGCCAAAATTGCTGTCATAAAATGCGAAATTGTCTGCAAGTAACTGGTTATCAATATAAACATCGTAGGTATGGTTCACCATATCCAATACAACTTTTATCTGGTACCAGGTATCAGCTATATAAGGGAGCAATTCTACCAGTTGATTATCTCCGCCGCCATTATAAGCACAGAGATAGCCGGTCCACCTGAGAAATACTTCCGAGGCAACATGGCCCAAAGCATCTTTAGCCCTGAAGATAGCACAATTGGTTCCTGTCTGCGAGGCTTTTACATCATATTC
>JAPLDE010000165.1 GCA_026391855.1 Bacteroidota bacterium
GTTGCATTGAAAAGCCTACGGGATTTTTCATCTAAAAATGGCGAAAGTATTTTATTTCGCTCTGATATTTGCTTTATCTTTTCCATGCAGTAAAGATAAAACTATTATTAGTAATAATCAAGTTATTTTATTACAGCTCCTAAGAAGAATATACATTCTCTTGTGGACAGTATTGAGAATGAAAATTTACTCATGAAATTCCCATGAGTTTGAACTTACCAACAGAGATGATAATAACCACATGGGTATTCCATCTGACCATTAAAATCAAAATTATTAACAGATGAAATTATATGATCTAATGAGTAAGATGAAGGATGTTGAAAATGGTCAACTGTGGAATCGATTATCAAAAGAGGAACAAGAGGAACTACTTCTGTCCGAAAAGGAAAGTGAAGACCCAATGAATCTTCTTTCGTATAATGAAATGAAAAACAAGCATAGTAAATGGCTCTGAAAATCGTTTGGGCAAAAAGAGCAGATAGAAGTTTTTAATAGCAATAGAGCTTTCAGTAAATTATACTCCCGGGGGGGTCTTTACTGCTCTTTTCAATGAAATGCAGGAACTGCGCGAAAAATACGCCTTGCTCCTTCCCCGGAAAGAAAAGATTGAAACACCTAAGGTGTAGCAACAGCCCTGAAGGGGCAATATCTGAATAACCGTGGGTGGAAACCCGCGGGAAGATGACCCTCCTCTCTTCCAGCCCTGAAAGGGCGATACATATGCCCATTTAGAAAGGGGCCTTACTTATGCCGGGTAATATACTTTTAAAATAGCAGGCTGAGGTTTGCCGGGGTAGTCTGGCCTTCCTTACCAATATCCGGTAAAAAAATCATCCATCACTCTTCGATAAATATTAAAATCCCCTTATACTTGTTAGGTGATATCTAGGCGGCTGAGTTCAACGTGATTTTATCTGTAAAAGGTGCGTGCTTCTGAATTTTTTTGAACGTTTACAGATAAAATCCTTAATGTTATGTGCCATTAAAATGACATTTTTTATCATATTACATTAAAAATCAAGAATTTATTATGAAGAAAGAATATTATCTACACATTATTTTTGGTCTCTTTGGGATGACAACATGGTTTATGTCAGAGACAATAACTATAGAGACGAAAATATTAATTTCAGTAATTATTTTATTATTTGTAGCTCTAACTTTATTTAAAGAAAAGCTTTATATCTTGAGAAAATATTGGCAAGAAATAATTTCTGTTGCACTATTGACAAGTGTTTTTATTTTTTTTAAATATATTTTTCCCAACTTATTTATACCTGCAATAATTATTATTCTCACATGCATTTTAATTGCAATTTTAATGATTTTTAAATATGGACAAAATCTTGTGTATAAATCAAAGGAACTTTTAACAAATGTTGTAATCGATACTCTATGGCGACTTAACCATTGGAAAAGTAATTGTGCAAGTATTGCAAATAATAAAATGATTTTCACTGGGACAACTGCTCCAATAGGGACAGATGGTTCGCACATTGATTTAAATAATATCCTTGAAATCGGAATTACATATGAAATATCTTGCTTTGCAAAATCAATCCAAAATACAAGTGGAGAGTTTCAACTTTGGTGTCATGATGATACAGGAGCGGAGGCACATGGCGTGACAGAATCATCACCTTACAAAACACCTTCATTGAGAGGGGATATCATTAAAATAAATTTCAGGGCTGACTATAATAAAAATATAAGAGTGCATTTGCAATACAAACCTGGACTGGGTCAAATTGAAATAAGTGATATGAAAATATTTAAGTTAAAAATATAATAAACGGCACATACTGATCAGGATCCGCTTAAAACAGAGACAGACATCTTCTCGGAAATGATCCTCAAATACAAGGCCGGTGATTCCCTGAAAACCGATGCCGATAAAATCGGGATCAGCGACATGATGAGTGGGTTGGAAACGGTAAACACCAGTTTTGATGCCCTTTACAAAACCCGTAACACACAGGAAGCTGCCCTGTCAGGTCCTTCTGCCTCCAGCCTGAAAGCCGCCGCCATAAAAAGCTACGAGCAGTTTTGTATGGCAGTAGAGCTTTCAGTAAACCATACTCCCGGGGAGGTCTTTACTGCTCTTTTCAACCAAATGCAGGAACTGCGCGAAAAATACGCCCTGCTCCTTCCCCGGAAAGAGAAGAAAGAAACACCCGGGGTATAGCAACTGCCCTGAAGGGGCAATATCTGAATAACCGTGGGTGGAAACCCACGCGAAGATGACCTATGATCTCCAACAACCCTGAAAGGGCGATACATATGCCCATTTAGAAAGGGGCCTTACTCATGCCGGGTAATATACTTTTAAAATAGCAGGCTGAGGTTTGCCGGGGTAGTCTGGCCTTCCTTACCAATATCCGGTAAAAAAATCATCCATCACTATTGGTTCAATATTAAAATCCCCTTATATTTGTTTGCTGATAAACAGGCAGCTGTCCCGTTTAAAACGGGACAAGATGTTCAACGTGATTTTATCTTTAAAACGTTTCTGCTTCTGAATTTTTTTTGATTGTTTACAGATAAAATCATTAATGTTAGGCGGTATAATAAAAATAAATTGAAATAAGATGTTAAAACTGAAAGAAGATTCAATCAAATGGGCAATAAAAAGTATTGAAAAAAATTTGGATACTTATGTATTTCCCTACCCATTTGAATACAGTGCTATAAATGAGAATCTGCAAGAAGTTGTAGATCATATAAAACAATTAGATGTTTTAAACAATGGAATTAGACCATACAGAACATCTGTGACACCAAAGAGTCTTGTTGGCTTTCGGATTACAACTCAACTTGACCCATTAGATTCAATTATTACAAATGCTATTATTTATGAAAAACATAAATTAATTGAGCAAAATCGTATAGATAAATCTCATAACATAGTTTTCTCATTTAGACTATTTCCACAAGCGGATGGTACTATGTATGACCAAAAATATAACTATAATTCTTTTATTGATGAAGCAAGAAAGATTGCAAAAAGTAGAGTTTATTCTCACGTTGTAATAACAGATATTGCCGATTATTTTCCAAGTATTTATCTTCATAATATAGAAACAGCATTATATGAAATAGATGGTAGAAGTGCTCATTTTCAAACATTAATAAGATATTTAAAAGCAATGCATCTAAGTCAGACTCACAAGGGGCTGCCTGTTGGACCACAATTTTCCAGACCTATTGCAGAACTGGTAATAAATACAATAGACACACAATTAATAGATGCCAGAATAAAACATATTCGGTATGTTGATGATATTTATATTTTTTGTAAATCTGAAAATGAAGCGTATAAAAATTTAGCATTTACTTCTCAAATACTCTATAATTCCACCAATCTTAAGCTTAATGAGCACAAAACAGAAATATTAGATATAAAATCATTCTCAGAAACTATTATTCAGAAACCTAAAGATATTGCAAAACAAAAGATTGTAAATGATTTTAAAACATTATTAAAAGAATTAAAAATTGAAGTTGACCCTTATGAAGATATTAATTTAGATGATTTATCTCCAGAAAACAGAAGGAAGATTGAAAAATTGAATCTTGAAAATATTATAATTGAAGAGCTTAAAAAATCTCAGCCAGACTTAGGATTAATATCTTTTATCCTAATAAATCTAGCAAAAATTGATAATACGAATATTGCTGAAATTATTTTAGAAGAAGGGAACTTACGAAAAATATTTCCTCAATTAAGAGCAATTATTAATTATTTAGTGCGAGTTAGAAGTTTTTCAAAAAAGCAAAAACATAAAGTTGGTGAAATTGCAATGTCAAGAATCAATGGATTTATTGGGGGTTTAGAATTTAATAGAATGTGGCTTTTGCATTTGTTTTCATTAGACAATGAATGGAATAATGAAAAATATTTTAAAGAATTAATTTCTAAATACACTGATAATGCTTCTACTAGAGAATTAAACTTAGCATTGGGGCGTGCCCATAATATTGAGTATTTTAGAGAAAATAAATTTAAGAATTTAGATCAAGAGTCTTGGCAAAGAAGAGCTTTTATTGCTGGAATAAGTTGTTTGCCGAGCGAAGAAAGAACACCTTGGTTTAATTCTAGACGATATACTAATAGAGATTTTTTAGATTCAATTGTAGAAAAGTGGGTTCTGAAAAATCCATTTTAAAAATTAATCAGCCTAATAAATAAGGTTTAAACCGGTCAAGGAACGAGACCAAATCTCAATGAAATTGGGGTTGCAAGAAAGCAAACTATGGAATGCTGTTTACATTATGGGATAAAAGAAAATTGAAGGTGGGATTGGTTGAGATAAAATGTACGTACTTTGAAATGATGTTGTGAAAGGATTATTAACCATTTTCAAAGAGATGAAAGTATTGCTTTAAAGAGGATTTACGATGTTTAAAACCAAAATTAGTAACTAATGAAAGCTATTAAAACATTTTATATCGGGTTGGCAGTGGCGTTAATTAATACGGTACAATTCTTTATTTCTTACTCGCCTTTACGACTGATAGGCATTGCTGTCGGTCTCTTTTTTATCGTCTTTGGGTGGAAAATCGGCTGGACAAGGAATAAAAAATTCACAGCCGTATTGGGTCATATTGCTGTGACTGTTGGGTGTTTGTTAAGTGCATATGCTGTTTATCAAATCCCGTTTATTAAAAGTCCTCCATCATTCGCTGAAGTATTGGATATGCCTCTTTTTTGGGGAATTTTCACTATTTCCGGCGGATACTGTATGATAACACATAGCTACTGTTCCTGTGCAATCAGCATGCATGACAGAATTAATTGCAGGAAAGAAAAATGCGAAGGCTGACAGTACAAAATGATTTTTTGTTTAAGTGCAGACAGAAAGGAATACAATGACCTGAGGGTTATGCTGGTACAATAGGACAAGTAACTGAAAATCTCACAATTTACCGACTTCAGTGTGCCGGTAATGTTTCGACCCTCAGATAACTGAGGCGAAATATTCGATGGTTTTAACCAGGCCTTTTTCCAGCGGAATGGCAGGCACCCAGTCCAGTTCCTTTTTGGCCAGGCCGATATTGGGTTGCCGCTGGGCAGGATCATCGGGCGGTAGCGGGAAGCGGACGATCTTCGACCTGGAATTCGTCAGCCTGATCACCATTTCAGCCAGCTGCATGATGGTGAACTCATTCGGGTTTCCCAGGTTGACCGGCCCGGTGAATTCCTCCCGGGAGGCCATCATTCTGATCATTCCTTCCACCAGGTCATCCACATACTGAAAACTCCGTGTCTGCGAACCATCGCCATAAATGGTGATGTCTTCATCCTTCAGCGCCTGTACGATAAAGTTGGACACGACCCGGCCGTCGTTGGGATGCATGCGGGGCCCGTAAGTATTGAAGATACGGACGATCTTGATACGGACTTTGTTCTGCAGATGGTAGTTGACGAACAAGGTTTCCGCGGCCCTTTTACCCTCATCATAACAGGCCCTCAGGCCAATCGGGTTTACATTACCCCAGTAACTTTCCGGTTGGGGATGAATGGTCGGATCCCCGTATACCTCGCTTGTTGATGCCTGAAGGATCCTGGCTTTTATCCGCTTAGCCAGTCCCAGCATATTAATGGCACCCATCACCGAAGTCTTCACCGTTTTAATTGCATTATACTGGTAATGAATTGGTGAGGCGGGACAGGCAAGGTTATATATTTCGTCTACCTCAATAAAAAAAGGCATGGTCACATCGTGCCTGATCAACTCGAAAAAAGGGTTATCCAGTAAATGAACCACGTTTTGTTTTTGACCGGTGAAGTAATTGTCGAGGCAAACCACTTCATTGCCGTCGCTGAGAAGCCGCTCGCAAAGGTGAGACCCCAGGAACCCCGCTCCGCCTGTAACTAAAATCTTCTTTTTAATCATATTATTAATCCTTATTTGGAAGTATCAATCCCGATACAGAAATAGTCGAACCCTTTCCGTTTCATCTCCTGAACCTCATAAATATTTCTTCCGTCAAAAACAGCCGGTTGTTTCATGAGCTTTTTAATGATGTTGAAATTGGGGAATTTGAATTCAGGCCACTCGGTGACCAATACCAGGCAATCGGCATCGATCAGGGCATCGTATTGATCTTCAGCATATTCAATAGAATCGCCAAGCATTCTCTTCCCTTCATGCATGGCTACGGGGTCGTATGCCTTTACCCGGGCCCCCGCATCCAGGAATTTCTTTATCAATGCAAGGCTTGGGGCTTCCCGCATATCATCGGTCTGTGGCTTGAACGACAATCCCCACATGCCGATGGTCTTGCCTTTTAACTCACCGTTGAAATAATTGCTGACTTTTCTGAACATCACCGTTTTCTGGTCGGTGTTCACCTCCTCAACGGCTTTGAGCACCCGTAAGCTATATTTATAGTCTTCTGCAGTGTTTATCAATGCTTTAACATCCTTGGGGAAGCAGGATCCTCCGTATCCTATACCGGGATAAATAAACTTATTTCCGATGCGTGAATCGGACCCGATACCCTTTCTTACCATATTAATATCGGCGCCTACGATCTCGCAAAGATTGGCGATATCGTTCATAAAGCTGATTTTGGTGGCCAGCATCGAATTGGCGGCATATTTGGTCATCTCTGCAGAGGTAATATCCATAAAAATGACGGGATGCCCGTTCAGGGTAAATGGTTTGTAAAGGCTCTTCATCAGTTCTTCTGCCCTGGGAGAATCCAGTCCGACGACAATACGGTCCGGTTTCAGAAAATCTTCCACAGCAGCGCCTTCCTTCAGGAATTCAGGGTTGGAAGCCACGTCAAATTCAATGCTGACACCTCTTTTATCGAGTTCTTCCTGCACGGCCATTTTAACCTTGCAGGCTGTTCCCACCGGCACGGTGCTCTTAGTAACAATCAGTAAATAGTCGTTCATGTTCCTGCCACAATCCCTGGCGACACTAAGCACATATTGAAGGTCGGCACTTCCGTCCTCCTCAGGAGGAGTACCCACTGCACTGAAGAGAACTTCGCAGTCCTCCAGGGCTTCGGTGAGTTTCGTGGTAAAATGCAACCTTCCCTTTTTTACATTACGGTGAACCATCTCTTCCAACCCCGGTTCATATATGGGAATGATCCCGTTGTTAAGATTATCAATCTTTTTCTGATCGATGTCGACGCAGGTAACATCAATACCAACCTCCGAAAAACAGGTCCCTGTGACTAGTCCTACGTATCCGCTTCCTACAATAGCAACTTTCATGTTAAGTTAGTGTTTATGAGTAATTTTGATTTATATAGTTATTCTTCCCCAACCAAAATGAGGGATAAAAATAGCCTATAATCGGAGTTTTGCAAAAAAGATGGAAATAAAACCGGATAGTAAACTGATTATTTGCCCAATGCCTACTGCCGCATTGATGCTGACTGCATGGTAACGCAAACAATTGGACACGATGTATCGTGTCCCTACAAAATTCTGACCGCCGACTGCCGACTGCCAACTGCCAATTGTCAGGGTGCATTGATCGGAACATGGGGCAGGCTTCCCGGTGACCGGTAAATGAGCTTTAACATGATCTCCGTGATCAGGGAATGCAGTTCATCCTTACGATAGGGTTTAGCCAGGAAGTAATCGACACCTGTTTCAAGAATGGCATTTTTTTCGCTGGGCAATACAAACCCTGTAACTGCTGCTACAGGAATGGTTTCATAGCCATGCATTCTCCTGATTTCGTGTGTGACATCTATCCCGGTCATGCTGTCTCCCAGGTTAATATCCATCAGAATAAGGTCATATACGCTGATTAAAGCCTTTTCCAATGCATCGTAAGGCGTATAAGAAAGATCCACCCTGCAGTAATCTTTCAGGTATTCAGCTACTAATTCAGCATTCATCATATTATCTTCCACACAAAGAACTAAAGGCTTTCTGCCGTATAAATCAATCAACTTCGGCAGCGAAAATTCATTTCCATTATTTTCCATGGCTTTTCTCTTTTACCAAGTAAAACATAAAGATACAAAATCTTATTCCCTTAAACAACCCCCATAACTACAATAACCTCACAACCTTCATTGACTTATTTTTTCAGCTGGTCCACCTCCTTTTTTGCATTATCAAGTACTTGATTAGCTTTATTATCGGCTTCCTGCTGAAGTTTCTCCGCTTTTTTCCGGGCCTGGTTCACCATTTGTTTGGAAGTTTCCCTGGCAGCAGCTTTGGCAATGGGATTCGATGCTTTGTCAACCAGTCCCTGCCCTTCCTTCTGGGCCTGACTGATCAGCAGGTCCCCGGCCTTTTTGGCTTCATCCCGTATCTGCTGAGCCTTGGTATTGGCATCATCAAGTATCTTTTGTGCACGGGCACCCACGTCTTCTTTCACCTTGGTAACTTCCTGCTTTACTTTTTCCTCCACCTTTTGAATAGCCTGTTGTTTGACCTCGTTAAGGGCGCTGTTCACATTCTTCTTCAGGTCGGTGGTGATCACCGGTTTGATAAAAGTACCCGTTATTTTTGCCGCAACCACCACAGTACTGCCCGGGTTGAGGCTGAGCCCCTGTGTACCGGCTTTTTTTACCATATTGTCGAGTATGGCATTCGCCTGTCCGCCAAATAGTTCACGGGGAATTTCCATCACAGCATCATAGGAAATAGTCTGGTCCAGCGAATTCCAGCCGCTGAGGGTTGTTTTGATCTTATCCGTAGTATAGGAGAATGGTTTAACCACGAGTTTGCCGTTCAAAATGGAAATTTCCATGGTGGTATTGCCGACAGTCATGGTTTTGAATTTATCGATTTTTAAGGTCTCTGCCAGCTTGTCTGTAAGGGCAAAACCCCTGATCTCCAGGTTTTCCGTCTTTAGGATACCGTTGCCGTTCAAGCTTTCATATACCGGCATCATGGTAGTGTCCAGTATAGTGTTGAATTTCATTTTCATCGAAACCTTCCCGCTGCATTTCTCCGCAACAGGTGCAAACTTTCTTACGGTAACAAAGGTTTTATAACTTTGGGGGATATCTATCCGGGTAATGTCGAGGTTGAAATCAACCAGGGGCTTCAGCGGCTGCGAATTATAGGACCCGGTCACACCCATCGATCCGCCCAGCAGGTTCATCTGAAGGTTGTCCAGGTTTACTTTCTGGTCGGCAATTCTCACCGTTCCCATAACATTTGTAATATCCATCTTGTCATATAAAAGCTTTGCGATCCGGGTTCTGGCCGTAAAATCAATATTCCCGGGAACCCGGATGACCGACATGGGGGTGGTATCGGCGGGCGTTTTTGCCGTGGTTTCTTTCTGCATGAATTCGTTCAGGTCGATCAGGGTCGAACTGCTTTCAAAACTTCCGGTCAGTTTTTCATTTCTAAGAACGAATGCAAGGATATTCAACAGCTTACCGTTTGCTTTCAGATCGGACCGGCCGAACCTGAGGTCACAAACCGGCATATCAACATACTGGGGAGAGAACAGGAGTTTCAGGTTACTGATGGTAAGTCCCTGTGGGAAATCCTTGCTTTTATAATGCATTCCTGTAACGGCCACATCCCCATTAGCCTGGAAATCTTCATATTTCTTGTTGTCGATGGATGACATCCTCCCATTCAGGGCCACGGCCGCGGTAACTGTCCCGTTCAGCTCCTGTGAAGGATCGAGCGGGTAATAGTTTTTGACTTCTGCCAGGTTAACCCTGCAGGCTATCGTGCCCTTGATGGCAGGGTCTGATACCGGGGTGGTGATCAGCATCCGCATATCGGCCGTATTACCGGCCATCTCAACATGGAATTTCCGGATGTCAATCACCGTATTATCGGGTTTACCGTTTTTGTTCCCTATATTAACATCAATATTGATATTGCTTACAGAACCAGGCAGCTGGGGATAATGGAACATGGCATTGCCTACCTGGAGGTTCAACCCGAAGGAGGGAATGGATTTGTCATTGTAAATACCTTTCACAAAACCGCTGAAGGCCAGGGTTCCCCTGGTCTCTACCTTATCAAAATCCTTGGCAAAGATGGCAGGGACAAGGGAAAGAAAATTTTTGAACTCATTTTTCTTTGCATCGAATTTCAGGTCCATGGCCATGTCGTCGCCGGGCATGGCAAACCATCCGTCCATACCCAGGAATAACTCGTTCAGTTTCATGGAAGTCTTGCTGAAGGTGAACTTAAAATTTTTCATATCGGCTTCAATATCACTGGACAGGTCGATCATTGCATTTTTAAGGCAGGAGATACCCCCATAGCTGAATTCCACGGAAGACGCATTTGTTTTAGTCCGCAACTGAGAAATATCCCCATTGATATCGGCTCCGACCGTCATATCGATACCCGCAAGCCGGGTGACCACTCCCATGCTTTCATCGTCATACACCAGTCGGCCTTCAATGATAGAAAACTGATGGATGGAAAGCTTGAAATTGGAGGGTTCATTGGAAGGAGGGGCGGCAGACCCGGCGGAAGGTTTGGTGATGTCCCAGTTCACCTTACCGTCTTTCAGGGTTTTAAGCAGGATAGACGGTTTATTCAGCGATATTTTTTTGATGACGTATCTTTCTCCTTTCAACACACTGAAAAGATCGATGGTCACCCGGATGTTTTCTGTCTTCAGCAAGGTATCTTTGTTAAAAATACCGCTACCGGCGACTGACAGTTTATCGAGACCCAGGGAGAAATTGGGAAACGACCTGAACAGCGATAAGTTGTAATCTGTGAACTCTACTTTAGCCGTCAGGTTATCATTGATCCCTTTCTTGACCGCTTCCACGATCTGTTTTTTGAAAACAAAAGGAAGGACAATGGCCAGCACAATGATTGCCAGGATAATGATACCCAGCAATACTTACGTGCCGCTGAATTATTTTAATCAACGCATAGACGAAATTGTGAAAGAAAATAATCTCCCAATTCATTTTAAGGATAATGTTACGAACCTGGCATGAAATTACTAAATTTACCTTCTGCAAGGCAAAAATCAGTGATGGTTTATTAAGAACTCAGTGCATGGATTCCTCTTTTCACCTCAACTGGATCGATTATTCGATCATGCTAACCTACTTTGTCTTTGTTTTGGGCATTGGATGGTTTTTAAAGAAGTATATGAAATCGAGCTCCGATTTCCTGATGGGAGGGAAGTCGATTCCGGCCTGGATCACCGGCCTGGCCTTTATCTCCACCAATTTGGGAGCGCTGGAGGTTATCGGTATGGGTGCTTCCGGGGCCAAATACGGAATGGCCACGGCTCATTTTTACTGGATAGGGGCCATCCCTGCCATGATCTTTTTGGGATTGTTCATGATGCCATTTTATTATGGCTCTAAGGCAAGGTAGGTGCCGGAATACCTCAAACTCCGGTTCGACGAGAAAACCCGCGGCTTCAATGCCATTTCCTTCGCCGTCATGACCATCTTTGCATCGGGGATCTCTATGTATGCGCTGGCTTTGCTGATGGAAACCCTGCTGGGATGGGACTTTAACCTCAGCATCCTCATATCGGCGATCATCGTCCTTCTGTATACTTACCTGGGCGGGCTGAAATCGGCCATCTACAACGAAGTGCTTCAGTTTTTCCTGATCGTGATCGGGTTTCTTCCCTTGGTTTTCCTGGGGCTGCATCATGTAGGCGGATGGGAAGGGATGGTTGCCAGGCTCGACAAGGTAGCGCTTAACGGCGGGTATTCGGCCGGAGCCTGGACATCGACCTGGCAATACAGCGGGAGCGCCGCTTCCAACCCCATGGGCGTGGAATGGTTCGGTATAGCCATGGGATTGGGTTTTGTACTGTCGTTCGGTTATTGGTGCACTAATTTCCTGGTAGTACAACGGGCTATGGCGGCCGACTCCATGACTGCTGCCCGGAAAACTCCGCTGATTGGGGCATTGCCAAAGATGTTCATCCCCTTTCTGGTTATCGTGCCCGGGATGATCGCGATGGCCCTTGCAAGTGATCCGAATTCAGGGTTCCTGTTACCCGCAAAGGGTGGGTCATACGATTTTGACAAGGTGATCCCGCTCATGCTGGGTCATTATTTCCCAAACGGAGTGCTCGGCCTGGGGCTTACAGCCCTGATGGCCTCCTTTATGTCGGGAATGGCAGGAAATGTGACCGCTTTTAACACCGTCTGGACCTATGATATTTACCAAAGCTACATTCGTCCGGGGGCTTCCGACAAGCACTACCTGACCATTGGCCGCCTTGCGACGGTGGCAGGGATACTGGTTAGTATCGGTGCCGCTTATGTGGCGGCGATGTTCAACAATGTCATGGATTTCCTGCAACTGATCTTTGCCTTTATCAATGCACCCCTGTTTGCCACCTTTTTACTGGGGATGTTCTGGAAAAGGACTACCGGTAACGGCGCCTTTTTCGGACTGATTTCCGGAACCATTGCTGCCGCCCTCCACCACGGGCTCACCGCACCGGCCGGTGCGGCTTCCCTTATCAAAGGAGGCTGGCTGGGGACAATTCTCCATGGTTACCCGTTCGGCAAAGACGGATGATGAGCTCAGGGGACTTGTTTACTCCCTCACACCACGGATCAGGGAACAGGGGACGGCCTGGTATGCCAGACCTGCGTCGCTGGCTGTGCTGGTCGGAGGGATCATGGTAATTTTAAGTATTATTTTCTGGTAAAAAAACTGTATTATGATCGATATCAGATTCCCTATCGGATTGATGTTCAGCCTGCTGGGCCTGTTGCTTACCCTTTACGGTTGCCTTACCCGGGCTGATCCCATGTATCAGAAATCTTTCGGCGTCAACATCAACCTTTATTCAGGTTTGCTGATGCTGGTGTTCGGGCTCTTTCTTCTTTACCGCTCTTTCCTTTCCAGAAAATCGAAGAAAACCAATAATTAAGGCGGCTACCAGCAGAATTTGGTAATTTCATTATCCGACAAAAACGGGAAGAAAATGCTACCAAATTGGATAACATCACCCAAGAAATATTTGCTGCTATGGCTTCAGGTGATCCCGAATTATCCGACAAATTAACCACAGAATATTTGAAAATAAACAACAACTATTTTGATCATCGGGTAGCTGTCTTCCATAATGTTGATGATAGCCCTTTGGCTTTACCTTTAATGGACGATCAATCAATGTTCTTTGTCAGGGTGGTAGTGTTTCAGTAGCACCGCTGATACCTGCTGTTGGGCTATTACACCACGTAGCACCTGCTTATATTGAACCACCGCCAACCTAACTTCGAGGTTCCGTGTCCGCCTGTAGGATCTGTCAAACACCATATAGTAATACAGTGGAAATGCTACCATGCTAATATTCATAAATACCACAACCTTGGCGGTCAGCCCGAATAAAACAACATAAATCACTGCTACGCCAAAATATCCTACAGCACACGCTATCAGGTTGACCCAGCGGTTGGTCAGTATCAAATAGAACCTAATATCACTTAGCATCTTCATATTTTCATCCACAGACCGACCTGAAGCTTTGGCTACCATTTCATCACAATCCAGCCCCAGCAGGTGATTATATTTTGATAAATCAACCAGTATATCCATCTGTTATTTTTTTCGAATATTTTGCGGAATTATTACCTGATTTATTATTTCCATTAAATTTTCAATAAAAACGAAAATATTGGCTTAAAATAAGACCCTACAATGCGAGATCTGGTCGGGGGTGATATAAATGTATCACCTGATAATACATATTTAATAAAAGATATATTTTAACACAAATCCAACCAAATAAACGAACAATTATTTGGTAGTCCCAGGCGGGGGGGATAAGGGGGTGAAATGGGCTGATTTTGGATACCAACATTATTTGGGGGGCTATTGTTTGATATAATTATCCAAAGATTTGTAAAGTCCCAGGCGTTCATCCACTGTTTTACGTTTTAGTGCTTCCCGTAGAAGATACCCCGACTTTTT
>JAPLDE010000027.1 GCA_026391855.1 Bacteroidota bacterium
CTTTCTGACCAACCCGGAAGACGAAGAATATCTTATTTCAGATAAGGGACAGGGTCAAATTGCGGAAGCCATTTTCAACGCCTTTAAGGAATACAAATTATCGATGGAGTCTGAACCTGAGACTGCCAGTACTCCCATCCTTAGCAAAACTGTGGAAGAAACTCCTGTTTCACCGCCTAAACAAGCTGAACCTCATCAAACTACAGCCAAAGCCCCAGAGAAAACACCGGCTGAAACTGTGAAGCCGGTTACTTCTGACAAGGTGGTCTTTAAAATACAGATTGTATCATCCATAAAAAAGTTACCGGAAAATTCGGCTAATTTTAGAGGTGTTCATGATGTTTCGTATTATTTCCACCAGGGAATTTATAAATATACCGTAGGTGAATTCAAGACCCTTCAGGAAGCCATTGGGATACAGCTAGTTATGCAGAAGAAGGGATTCAAGGATGCTTTTGTGGTTGCATTTTTCAAAGGTGAAAGGATCAGTGTGGAAGATGCGAAGCAAATTCAGGGGAATTAATTATATCTTTGCAAAAATCAGAACACTGTGAAGATTTCCCGCGAAGTCAAAATCGGACTCATCTTCATTGCCTCCATTGCTCTTTTTATCTATGGATTTAACTTCCTTAAAGGCAGGGATGTATTTAAAAGGGAACGATCGTTTTATGCTGTTTACCCCTCCGTGGTGGGTTTGGTGAAGTCAAGCCCCGTATTTATTAACGGCCTTAAGGTTGGTATTGTAAAAGAGGTCAGTTTTCACCCGGATGGATCCAGCAGGGTTTTGGTGAAGATGTCGGTGACAAATCCTATTCCTATTCCTTCCAATTCCGTGGCGAGGATCTTTAGTAGTGACCTGATGGGAACAAAGGCCATCGGGCTTCAACTGGGGAACTCCATGGTTATGGTAAAACCCGGGGATACACTATTGTCGGATATTCAGGCTACCTTGCAGGAAGAGGTAAACCGTCAGGTCCTTCCATTGAAAATAAAGGCTGAAGCTCTGATGGGGTCAATCGATTCTGCCATTACTGTGATCAGATACGTATTTAATGAAGAAACCAGGGAAAACCTTGAAAAAAGTTTCCTTAGCATTAAACAGACCATTCAAAACCTGGAAAGTACTACCTATGTTATTGATACACTGGTTTCTAAAAATAAGGGAAGGGTTTCAAATGTTCTTCTTAATATTGAATCCATCACTTCAAACCTAAAGAATAATAACCAGAATCTTACCCGTATCCTCACCAATTTCTCGAACATAACCGACACAATAGCCAGGGCCAACATCACCCATACATTCGATAACCTGAATAAAACGCTTCAGAAGACTGCCGATATTATGGAAAAGGTGAACCGGGGCGAAGGAAGTGTAGGCCAGTTTATGAACAATGAAACCTTATACAAGGAGCTTGAAAAGTCATCCCGTGACCTTGACCTTCTTCTTGAGGATATACGCCTGAGGCCAGACCGTTACCTTCATTTTTCGGTTTTCGGGACCAGCGTTAAGAAAAATCAGTATACCCCGCCTGCCGGGAAATAGCACTTACCAGGTAAATACTTCATACCGGTTTATTGGCCTCCTGGACCCAAACCACCTAAACCCAGGTAAGATCAGGTCGGAAGGTGAAACATTCTTTTCAGGATATAGGGTTGCATCCGGTTTGTTGAGGTATTTTATCCTGTTGATCTTCTTGTCTTTAACGGTGATTAACATGTCGCTGGCTGCAGCGATGTTTATCCCGATGGAGGAACCATCATCTTCTTTGGCAAAATATACCGTTTTCGCATTGCCATTAACCATTACATGATCCAATTCGTTTTTCCGGAAAAAACCTGTCATGTTTCGACCCTTCACCTGGTTGAATTTACCTGTATCGGATTTAGAGATGATGAAGGCTGTATTATACAGTAACATGCTGTCAGCCATCTCGTTAGTCATCCAGATGCGAATGGAATCAGCCGTCAGCTGGTTCTCCTCCGACCATAGGACAGGGTTGTGATATAAAGCAATTGTCGAATCCCGGAAATTGTATATCAGGGAATCACACAAACCCTGAAGGTCTTTTCTATAAAATTTGGCATGATGAAAAGCAGATAATGTATTGGTTTGCATGGCAGTATCGAAGGTAGTGAACAGGGTGTCTGCATGGAGAAACAATGAATCAGTCTTTTCGATCATAATGGCCAATACCCGGTCCGTTATCAGGGAATAGCCACGTTGTTTAAAGTATCTTCCTGATTGCCCGCTGATGATAATATTTTGAACTGAATCAGTGATAGTTACGTTTTTAAAGGCCTTACCAATACCTTTTTCACGGTCATAATACAGGCTGTCTCCCCTGAGAACCTGGCTCTTGTTACGGATGGAGGCGTTGTTATTGAATTGGGCTATATCTGTATTGGTATTATACCAGCCATTCTCACAATAAATATTGGTTTCTTTACCCAGAATTTTTGTAGGACCTTTAAAGAAGGCTACCCTTGTGATGGTTTCATAACGAAGTGTGTCACAATGCATTACATACTTAGGGTTGACTAGTGTCACACTGTCTTTGAAGAAAAACTGTTTCAGACTGGTAAAATAATAGCCTTTAATACTGGTGAGTTTATTGTTTTTATTGGTTATTACGGCATTGTGCTGGTAGAATGCTTCCTTGGAGTTGCGATCATAGATCAGGTGATCTGTAGTCAGAACAGTTTGTTTATCAACAAGTTTCACTTTTCCGATAAGGTCAGCCATCCGGGTATTCCCGTCATATCTGAGTTTATCACCATACATATTCAGGGTATCGCTGATGCGGATATGGATATTTCCATAGGCATCAAGACTATTTTTTGATTCATAGAAATAAGCGCTGTCGCAATACACAACAGCACCTTCATGTTCAAAAACGACATGACCGATCACTCTTCTCAGGTCAGGTCCCAATTCTTTCCTGTATTCCATTTTATCACCCTGAATATTGACTTTAACAGGGTTCTGGGACTGAAGCGGAGGCGGGAAAAGGAGAACTGAAAGGAAAGGGAACAGGATATTGATAATCCCTAAGGCTTTGTGGAACATATAGTTACGGGATCACAGGGGCCTTTTTAATCCGGTTGGTTTTCCATGGGTTTTCCAACCTTGTCGAAATACAGCTGGAGCTCGGGAGGGTTGGCATTTTTCTTTTTACTGTAGATCTCAACATAGAAATAGTTCTTACGGTCTTTCCTGATGATCTTTTCGGCGTATCTGACTTTATAACCGGCATAATTATCATCCAGGTATCGCTGGATAGGGTTAAAGATATTCTTAGGGTCCATCTCCGTCCGGGTTGCTTCAATCACTCCGTCGGCGCTGAATTCGAATATGTTTTTAACCTCGTTCAGGTAACATTCTACAATATATTTCTTCCCATCTTCTTTCCATACCGGGTCGACGGCTTTTGGATACCGTTTGGTGAAGTTCTTCTTAACAAGGGGTGGAACATCCGATTCGTTGACCTCAGTGGCGGTTTCTTCTGTTGCTTCAGGGGTTTCTTCTTCCACCACTTCTTCCTGTGTGGTTTTCTGCTCAGTCACCGTGTTTTTTTCAACCACTGCCTTTTTTGGTGGCGGGTTATCTTCACGGAGCAGTTTTCCCCTGTCTGTAAAGTACAGTTCAGATTCCTTCTGATTGACCCCTTCTCTCCTGATAGTCACTTTATATGCGTTCCCAAGTTCCTCATAATCATCAAAATAGGCCTTGCTGATAATGTATTCGGGATAGTTTTCTTTTACGTAGTTCAGTATCCCGGAAGGTAGTTCTTTAGCAGTGATCTTCAGGGCAGTCGGGTTGTTATCATTCTTTTTTGGTTTCTGTTCCTCCTTGTCGAGTTTCTGGTCAAATTGGTCGGGTTCCTCATTTTCAGCAACATCCGGCTCATCCGATTCATCTGGTTTCACCTCATCTTTTGGTGGTTCTTCCGCTTTCAGAAATTTGCCTGTCTTATCGAAATAAAGTTTGGTGATGGAAGGTTTTTGACCTTTTTTAACCTTTGGATGTACCTCGATATAATAGCCATTGTTCTTGTCGCGCTTGGTAATCCGTTCGACAACATTAATCTTAAAGGATGGATAATTCTGTTCAAGGTAATCGTCAACCGGACGGTAAACCGGTCCGGGAGGAAGGCTTTCGACCGTAGTAAGCCAATCTGCCGTCAATGAAAAATCAGCTTTGTTATCAATCTCATTATCAATAAAATGTACGGTATAGACATTGTCCAGTGAGTCCCATTTGACTTCCTCTGCATTGGGAAATTTTTTCTTAAAATTATCATTCACTTTTGAAGGAAGATTTTGTTCGGAAATGGAGCGGTCCATTTTCAGTAAGGCCTCCCTTCTTATCTGGTATTCTCTTTTTTCTTTTTCCTCCCTGGCGTTTCTTTCTTTTTCCTGGACAGAGCTTGTGGAGAGGGGTTCATTCAGGGGATGGAACTCAGTCTTGGTCTGGAAAGTACCGGAAACATCAAAGTACAATTCTACGTCAATGGGCTGAGTGGACTTGGCTTTTTTAATCTGGAGAAAGTAAAAAGCTCCGTTGCTTTTGTTTTCTTTATACAAGGCCTGCACGACCGACGAGCCAGGGTAGTTGTAATCCAGGTAGCTGTTGATCCTCCCCGGCATTTCTTTCTGGTTGACGGTATAAACGGACTCTACCCATGTACCTGTTTTAGTGAAGAAGGCTTGTGCATTCTGTCCGTCGATTTGGGTATTAGCAATATAATTATCGCCTTTCTGTTCCCAGCTTTTAACCTTGGACTCAGGGTATTCCTTTGCAAAGCTGCGCTGAATAATGGCAGGGATAGTGTCCGGCTGTTTTTTTTGAGCGAAAGAAGAGAAAGCTAACAGCATCAGGAAAATAAAGATCTTCGTTTTCATCGGCATTATGAAAAAAATAAATTAATCCGCTTTATAAATAGATTGATTTCTTTCCGGTCCCAAAGATATGACAGATATCTTTGATTTAGTGGAAGTTTCAATAAATTCAATATAGTCTACAAAGTTTTTTGGTTGATTTTCGACAGGGCAATCGCAGGGCAGGGGTTGGGCCCAGCCTTGGAGAGTTGCATAAACCGGTTCGAAATGATCGTTTTGAGAAACAAAAGAAGGAAGGCTAATGTGTTTATTATCAACATTATATGACGTACAGAGTTTGATTTCAGTTAAGGCATTCATCACATCGGCTTTCATCATAACGAGCCTGGTCACTCCATTTATGAGAATGGAATACCTGAGTGCGGGAAGGTCGAGCCATCCGCAGCGGCGGGGTCTGCCGGTGGTGGAGCCATATTCATTCCCTTTATCCCTGAGCAGCTGACCGGTTTCATCGTGCAATTCGGTAGGGAAAGGCCCGTTTCCGACCCGTGTGCAATAGGCTTTGAACACACCATAAACATCTCCAATCCGTGAAGGTGGGATTCCAAGGCCTGTGCATACTCCACCGATACTGGTACTGGAGGAAGTAACAAAGGGATAAGATCCGAAATCAATATCCAGTAGGGTTCCCTGCGCTCCTTCGGCTAAAACCCTTTTCCCTGAAGCCAGCGAATCGTTAAGAAATATTTCGCTGTCGACAAATGCCAGTTTTTTCATTTCCTCCAGGGCTGAAAACCAGTTATTTTCATAGGTAACCAGGTCGTGCCCGTCCATCAGGATATCCTGCAAAGGGATTTCGAAAGACTTCAATTGCCTGAGATGTAACTCTTTCAGTGTGTTGTACTTATCTTTGAAACCGGGGTTAAAAATGTCCCCGGCCCTGAGTCCGTTGCGGGCTGTTTTATCTGTGTAGGCTGGGCCGATACCTTTAAGAGTTGAGCCTATTTTCTTATCTTTTTTACATTTTTCAGAGCAGGCATCCAACAATCGGTGGGTGGGCAGGATAAGATGGGCACGGTTTGATATAAGCAGCTGGTTTTCAGGCTGAAGACCTTTTCCCCTCAGCAGGGTAAGTTCCTGCAGAAAGATGTACGGATCGATGATCACTCCGTTACCGATCAGGTTTGTAATATTGGGATGGAAGATTCCGGAAGGAATAAGGTGAAGAACATGCTTACTGCCGTTGATCTCAATTGTATGACCGGCGTTCGGGCCTCCCTGGAACCTGGCAATGATGTCGTACCCAGGTGCCAGCAGATCGACAATTTTCCCTTTCCCCTCATCACCCCATTGTAATCCAAGTATAACATCTGCTTTCATTTGTAGTAGTATTTTTGTATAGGTTTTACAGCAGTTCTTTCAGGTTGACTAGTTGAGTTTTTTTTCCAGGATTACCGTTTCCGGTCGCTCTGTAAACCGTCCGTAAAAGATCAGGGAATGAGACAAGATCTCTACGCCAAGCTGTTCCTCGACAGCCGACTGGATCTCCTGAAGCCTGGGATCACAGAATTCGATCACTTTCCCGGTTTCCAGGTTGATAAAGTGATCATGTTGCCTGAACTTGAAGGACTTTTCAAACTGGGCACAGTTGTTGCCAAACTGGTGTTTGGTCACCAGATTACATTGAAGAAGCAACTCGATCGTGTTGTATAAAGTGGCACGGCTAACCCGGTATTTATTGTTTTTCATTCTGATATACAAGGTTTCAATATCAAAATGACCATCTGTGGTATAGATCTCTTTCAGAATAGTGTATCGTTCAGGCGTTTTTCTATGTCCATGACTTTGAAGGTATTCTGTGAAGATTTTCTTTATGGTTTCAAAAGTTTCTTTTGACTCCTTCATTGTAGTAAAATGTTATTTTCAAAAAGTCTGGTAAAAATCTTATTGCCTGTTAATCAATGAATTAAAATGAGTATCAGACAATGAAACATCCTTTTTTACCTGGCAATAAAGGTACGAAAAAAAATTATCTCTATTTGGAATAAATAAAAATAAATATCCCTCTCGGGCGATCTAACTACATGAAAGACTGCAATATAACAGTAGATTTAGAGGGGGTTTTTATTTTCCAGTTGGGTAAGCCGTTTGACAAGGATAACACCCTGTACCTTTCTCAGGGAGTCCATAACATCATTCAGGTTTTTGGTGTCGTGTACGTACATGGTGATTAACCCTTTAGAAATATCGCCGGAGGTTTCCAGGTGGAAGCTTCTCATATTCAGTGTGTAATCATCGGAAATCACTTTGGTGATATCTGCTATCATCCCTTTCCGGTCTACGGTATTTATCCTGATACCGGCCAGGAAACCCACCTCTTTACCGATCTTCCATTTTGCTTTGATGATCTTATCCCCGTATTTCGACATGAAGTCGATGGCTTCGGGGCAGTTTGTACGGTGGATCTGGATGACGTTTTTATTAATATGAAGCCCGATGACATCGTCTCCGGGAATGGGATTGCAGCAATGGGCAATTTCATTAACGACTTCATCGATGTTTTCAGGTAAAAGGAGGGATTCCGGGTTTTTTTGAATTCTGTTCAGGACTTGCCTGGAAAGAAAGGTATTCCCATTGACTTTATTTTTTCCGAAAGGGCGCCTGAGAAAATCGAAGAGAGAATCTTTACCCTTGGTTTTTAACAGGTTGCGAATTTCCTCGGGTCCAATGGATCCGGTACCCAATTGATAAAAGAATTCATCCAGGTGTTCGGGCTTCTGGATTTTGAAGAGGGTAACGATATTCTCGTCCTGGAAAGGGATGTTTGATTCTTCAAATTCTTTTTGAAGGAGAGATTTTCCTTGTGTGATAACCAGTTGTTTTTCAGTCTTCAGTGCTTCACGGATCTCCAGCTTGGCTTTTGACGAAACCACCATATTCAGCCATTCGGTCTTGGGTTTTTGTTTTGATGAGCTTAGTATTTCAACCTGGTCCCCGTTTTTAAGTTTCTGATCCACTTTGGCCAGTTTATGGTTAACCTTGGCCCCGATGCAACTGTTACCCAGTTCAGTGTGAATGTTATAGGCAAAATCGAGTATGGTAGAGTTGGCAGGCAACTTGATTTCCTTCCCTTTTGGAGAGAAAACAAGGATCTGGTCATTGAACAGGTCGAGTTTAAAATCGTCAACCAGTTCTTCTGCGGAGGAGTCGATTTTACCTTCGAGAAAATCCCTGGCTTTTTTGATCCATACCTCTACGGCGTTGTTCAGCTTTTCCGATTCTTTGTATTTATAAAGGGCGGCATATCCTTTCTGGGCGATTTCGTCCATTTTACGGGTGCATATCTGCATTTCCACCCATTTGCCGCCAATGCCCATGACCGTTACATGAAGGGCCTGGTATCCGTTGGTTTTGGGGACCGATATCCAATCTCTGAGCAGGCCGGCTTTTGGGATATAATGTTGGGTAAGAATGGAATAGACTCTCCAGCATTCTATTATTTCTTTCTCATTAACAGGAGGGGTGTCGATGATGATACGGATGACATAAGAGCCGAAGATCTCTTCCAGGGTAGATTCTTTCTCATTGATTTTCTGCCATATAGAGAATACAGAACGGATTCTGGGCTGAATATTGCATGAGATGCCAGCCTCTATAAGACTCTTTTTAACCGGGTAAATGAACTTATTAACGAAGCGCTGCCTGTCTTCTTCGGTATTTTTAATTTTTTCACTGATCGACTGGTAGAATTCGGGTTCCATCTGTTTGAGGGCCAGGTCTTCGAGTTCTGATTTGATGGTAAAAAGGCCGAGATGATAGGCCAGTGGAGCGAAAAAGAATTTAGTTTCGGAGGCAATTTTCAGTCGTTTTTCCGGCTTCAGGAAATCGAGGGTACGCATGTTATGCAGCCTGTCGGCGAGTTTTATAAGGATCACCCGGACATCGCTGCTGAGGGTAAGTAATATTTTCAGGAAGTTTTCTGCCTGCAGGGAGTGTGAGCGGGTATTTACGAAATCAGAGACTTTGGTAAGACCGTCGATGATCAGGGCAACCCTTTCACCGAACATGACCTCGATGTCATTCAGGGTGTAATCGGTATCTTCAACCACATCATGCAGTAAAGCGCAGATAATGGAGGTTTTCCCCAGCCCGATTTCCTCCACGCAAATTCTGGCTACTTCCAGCGGATGGTAAACATAAGGCTCTCCGGATTTTCTCCTCATGTCCTTGTGCGCTTCCACGGCAAACTGAAAAGCCTTGCGGACTATCTGCCTGTCTTTGTCAGACTTAACTTTCCAGGCAGAAAGGAGTAAACGATACCTTCGGAGAATTTCTTTCTTCTCCAGTCCTTCGTCAATAACGTACATAAAGGCTTCCGATCAGAGTTAATTGCCTACTATCCAACAAATTTACAAAAAATGCAGGCTAAATCCTTACTGATTCAAGGTTTTGAGCCGTATTTTTTGTTAAAAATTCTTAAGAAAACAAAATGGTCAAAATTGAGTTATTGATAAAGCTGCAGGCTTTTTCTTGTTAACTTTGGAACGAAAACCACCCGATGCAACGGAATTTTATACTCATTTTATTTCTACTGATTTCATGGCAGGTCAGAGCCACACACCAGCGGTCGGGTGAGATCACTTACCGTTGCAAAGGCGGGCTGTCCTATGAGTTCACTATACTAACCTATACTTTTTCTCCCAGTCCTGCCGACCGGCCCAAACTGGAAGTGCTCTGGGGAGATGGTTCGAAAAATGATGTTATCAGGGCATATTATGTTGATACACTGACAGATATAAGAAAAAACGTATATATTGGCGTGCATACATACAATGGCCCGGGTACCTATAAAATCTCCGTGGAGGATCCAAACCGAAACAATGGTATCCTGAATATCCCGAATTCGGTCAATATCCCTTTTTTCATTGAATCAATGCTGGTTATCAGCCCTTTCTTTGCATGCAATAATTCTCCCGAACTTCTGCTTCCGCCTATTGACCAGGGTTGTACAAATACACCTTTTATACATAATCCGGGGGCTTATGATCCGGATGGCGACAGCCTGTCGTACAAGCTAACCACTTGCCGCGGGGCAGGAGGACTGCCGATTCCGGGTTACGTTCTTCCTAACCAGGTTGGAAGCAATACCAGCGGTACCATTACCCTCGATGTGATTACCGGGGATTTTGTTTGGGACAGCCCGAAAATGGTGGGAGAATATAATATTGCCATTTTAATTGAAGAATGGAGAAATGGAATAAGAATCGGCTATGTTACCAGGGATATGCAGATCATCATTGATGCCTGCAACAACCATCCGCCATATTTCGACCCGGTACCCGACACCTGTGTGGTTGCCGGGGGTGTAGTTGATTTTACCGTTACCGCCCATGACCCGGATGCAAACACCCTGACACTGACAGGGACGGGAGGTCCCATTGTGATACCCGATAACCCGGCAACATTTCTTCAGCCGGTCGTAGGTCAGGGTACGGTTTCTTCCGATTTTCACTGGGAAACGGTTTGCAAGCATGTCAGGAGGCTGCCTTATCAGCTCTATTTCAAGGTAAAGGATAATTCCTATCCGGTCAACCTGATCGACCTGATGACGGTGAATGTTACTGTAATCGGTCCACCGGTTCCAGGACTTACCGTTGTCCCGTTCGGAAACACCTTCCGGATTTCATGGAATAAAAGTCCCTGTACTAACGCAACCGGGTATCGCCTCTTCAGGAGAAATGGTTTTTATGGCTATGTTCCCGGTTATTGCGAGACCGGAGTGCCTGCCTATACCGGATATCGTCAGATCAGCGAGTTTACCTCCCTTAATGATACTACCTTTACGGATGATGATAATGGTGCCGGTCTTATTCACGGGATTGATTACTGCTATATCGTTATTGCCTACTACGGAGACGGGGCCCTGAGCATTGCCTCTGAAGAGGTTTGTGCTACCCTGAAAAGAGATCTTCCTATTATTACCAATGTAAGTATCAGAACCACTGATGTTTCAAATGGGTACTCCTTTGTGGGATGGGTTAAACCAACTGAACTGGATCCGCTCCAAACCCCGGGACCTTTCAAGTATTTCATCTTCCGTTCCGTACCTTTCGGAAATAACTGGTCTCTTATCGATTCACTGGATGGTCTGAATGATACGACTTATGTTGATTCTTTAATAAATACAAAAGATCAACCGGTAGGATACCGCATTGGTTTACTGAATAATACACCCGGAAACAGGTTTGAAGCGGGAGCTACCCAGAACGCTTCTTCTGTTTTTCTCACCCTGTTCCCCACCGATGAAAAAGTAGTTCTTACCTGGAATTATACCGTTCCCTGGTTGAATGATTCGGCCACCGTTTTCAGGTACAATCCTTCTACGCTTTTATTTGATTCTATAGGACGTTCATTTTCAAATACATATATTGATTCCGGTTTGGTTAATGGTCAGCAGTATTGTTATAAGTTGCTGTCTTACGGTCATTATTCGGCGGCTTCTTTACCCAGGCCCTTACTCAATTATTCACAGGAAACCTGCGGAATTCCGGTTGATAATGTAGCTCCCTGCCCTCCGGCCCTTAAGGTATTCGTTAACTGTGAACTGAACCAGAATACTTTGTTGTGGTCTGATCCCAATCACATTTGCACCGGCGATGTGGCAGGTTATAAAGTCTATTATTCACCCCTGGAAGGCGGAGATTATACGGTCATTGCTTCCCCGTCATCTGCTGAGGATACCCTCTTTTATCATACAGGACTGACCGGTATTGCCGGTTGTTATGCTGTAACAGCCCTCGATACCTCGGGGAATGAAAGTGCTTTCAGCAATGTAATTTGTATTGATATCGACAGTTGTCCGCAATATCATCTGCCCAACGTTTTTACTCCCAATCATGACGGCGTAAATGATTATTTCAGGCCTTTCCCCTATTCTTCTGTAGAAAAAATTGAAATTCAGATATTTGACCGGTGGGGACGGGTGGTCTTTAAGACTGCTGATCCTGATATCAACTGGGACGGGATGGAAATGAACAGCCATCAGCTGTGCAGCGACGGTCCGTACTTTTATATTTGCGAGGTGTATGAGATCACTCTTAAGGGTCTGAGAAAGAGGCGATTAAGTGGAGTGGTTCATTTACTCAGCGGCAATTAATTATAACTAACCAATATTGATTTATGTTTACAGGAATTGTTGAAGCGCTGGCCCGGGTAGTAAAGATTGAAAAGGATCAGTCGAACATCCATTTTACACTCGAAACACCCATTGCCGGAGAACTGCATGTTGACCAGAGCCTTTGTCACGACGGTGTTTGTTTAACTGTGGTGAAAGTTAATCCCGGAGAAAGCCGGTATATGGTAACCGCCGTACAGGAGACCCTTGACCGGTCGACGCTTGGTTTTTGGCAAACTGGTTCGGAGGTTAACCTGGAAAGGAGTATGAAAATGGACGGGCGTTTTGACGGTCATATTGTTCAGGGCCATGTTGACCAGACGGCCAGGTGTATTAAAGTTGAGGACCAGGAAGGCAGCTGGAAGTACACTTTTAAATATGATCCTGACAAGGGTAATATCACCGTTGAGAAAGGGTCTGTTTCGGTAAACGGGGTCAGCCTTACCGTGGTGGATTCGGGCAAAACCTTCTTTAGTGTGGCCATTATTCCCTATACTTACGAAGTGACCAACTTCCACTGCTTCCAACCCGGGACCATTGTTAATCTTGAGTTTGATGTAATCGGAAAGTATATTTCCCGCCTGCTTAAACTCTATGTAGAGAGTGAAAAGGAAGAATAAAAAAGCACTGTAACCCGGATTTTTGTTAAAACAATGGTTTACAGTGCTTTAATGCCTGTTACGCAAGTTATCAGAAATTTTTAAGCATAGTGATCACGTCAACCACACGGTTGGCATATCCCCATTCATTGTCGTACCAGCTGAGGGTTTTAACGATCCTTTTATTCAGAACGCGGGTAAATTCGCTGTCATAGATTGAAGAATACGGATTACCCACAATGTCGGAAGAAACGATCGGCTGATCTGAATAATAAAGAATATTTTTCATTCGTGGGGATTCAGCGGCTTCTTTCACCGCCCTGTTGATATCGTCTACCGTTACATCTTTAGCAACTTCAACAACAAGGTCAACCACCGAGCCATCGGGAACCGGCACCCTGGCGGCAGTGCCATCCAGTTTACCTTTCAGGGCCGGGATTACTTTACCGACAGCCCTGGCTGCTCCGGTGGTGGTAGGAATGATATTTTCGGCGGCAGCCCTTCCCCGGCGCCAGTCTTTGTGAGGAACATCGGCCAGCCGCTGGTCATTGGTATAGGCATGGGTGGTTGTCATCAATCCTTCAATAATACCAAAATTATCGTTAAGCACCTTGGCGATAGGAGCCAGGCAATTGGTGGTACAACTGGCATTGGAGATGATTCGGTGTTCGGGTTTCAGCCCGTCTTCATTAACACCCATCACCACGGTGTAATCGATTTCATCCTTGGCAGGGACGGTAAGAATAACCCTTTTGGCCCCAGCATCCAGGTGAGGCATAAGTTTTTCCCTCGAGCGGAAGATCCCCGTAGCTTCTACAACTACATCAATATCAAGCTCTTTCCAGGGAAGCTGCAAGGGGTCTTTGAAAGCCAGCATTTTTACATTCTCATAAGGGGTTTTCAGATAGTCCCCTTCCAATACCACATTCTGACCAAGCCCGAACATAACCGTGTCGTATTTCAGCAGGTAGGCCAGTACATCATTGTCATACAGGTCGTTAACAGCGATAATATCGATGTCGTTCCTTGCATTTAAAATACGGAAAACCGAACGTCCTATTCTTCCGAAACCATTAATAGCAACTCTCATTTTACACCTCCTTTCTTATCAGCTTCATCATATGCCAGGATTAATTCTTTGATACGTGCCGGGATACTGGCTGCACTATGGTACCACGACATTGTTTTAACAATTCTGCCTGCGGATTTCATGGAAGCCAGTTTATCATAAATTACTGTATGTCTGTTTCCTATGCTATCCGAAGAGACGATAGGATCGTTTTCGACCTGAAGGATATGGGGCATAGTTTCAGCGGCTTCTGTAACAGCCTGGTGCACATCTTCAATGGTGAAGTCGCTGGTTTTGTGGAAGGTGTTCAGGTCAAGCAAGGTTCCGGAAGGGACAGGAACATTAAGGGCACAACCATCCACCTTATCCTTAAATTCCGGAAGGATAAACGGAAGCCAGCGAACAGAGGGTGAAGCGTTGGGTATAATATTTTGTGCAGCGGAACGGCTCCTTCTGAAGTCTTTACCGGCTACATCCCTCAGGGGCTGATCTGCCGTGTACTCATGAATAGCCGACAGGGTAGCATGATCCACACCAAATTTTTTGTCCAGTATCTTCAGCATGACAGCAACGGCGTTGGTGGTGGCTGATCCCGGTGAAATGAGCTTGTCGGAAGCTTTAATGGTATGGTCGTTGGCACCCATCACCACGATGTTATCGATCTCATCCTGTGGTAAAAAGGAAATGATGACCCGTTTTGCGCCTGATTCCAGGTGTTGTTCCATCTCCCGGCGGGTCCGGTATTTCCCGGTAGAATCAACAACAAAGTCGACCCCGAAGGCATCCCAGGGAACCTGACCGGGAGTCACACCCTGCACTATCCTGGCCTTCCCGTTTGCAGAAACGAAATAGTTGCCTTCGAGCCTGACATCAATAGGGGCCCTTTTGTGGGCCATCAGGAGATAATGCAAAATCTCCGGCCTGCCGATATCACTTATTGCCAGCACTTCTATCCGGTCATCCTCCAGACAGTAGTTGTACAGGTTCCGGCCTATCTCGCCAAAACCCATAATACCTAATTTAATCTTTCCCATAATTCTGAATCTATCAGTTTTGACTTAGTAACAATTTATGTAGTGGTTTGTTGCAATAGCTGCAAACCTACATAAATTTTGAACTAACCAAAGATATGACAAATAACTTTTTGTAAGACGCTTTCTCAACCTTAAAGAGTATTGTTTTACAGTGAATTACTTAGGTTGATCCTTTAGAATAAACCATTGATACAAAAAAAGCTGCTTTCTTTGGATGAAAGCAGCTTTAAGGACGGGATATTTTGGTGGACCTATTTTTTCCCGATGATCGTTATCGTTCCTTTATATTCAATGTTCCTTAATAAACCGTGTCCGCGGAGAATTACATAATAGGTTCCGTCCGGGAGATTATCTCCGTCCCAGTCGTTACGGTAGTTTAGTTTGTCGTATACCTTTTTACCCCAGCGGTCAAAAACGATGAGTTCATTGGTAAGGAAGGATTCAATATTTTTAATCTCAAACCTGTCGTTGATATTGTCTCCGTTGGGAGTGATCACATTGGGGATAGTGATGGAGTCGTCGATCACATTAACATTTTTCAGCAGGGAATCCACGCAGCCAAAGGGGGTTTTCAGCACCAGCCATACATCGTACACGCCGATGGTGGTGTAGGGATGGGTAGGGTTTAGGTCTGTTGAAGTGGTTCCGTCACCGAATTTCCAAAGCAAGTCACCGGGGTTAACAGAGGTATTCTCAAAGACGATATTTGCGTTTTGGATGTTTGCAATAGGCGGGTTTACAGTAAATTGTGCAACAGGTTGTAAGTGCGATTTGATGATATTGTTAACCGTATAGGTGTCACTGCAACCGGTACCGGTGGTTGATGTAAGGGTAACGCTGTATATTCCTTCCCCGTTATAAATATGTGTAGGTGAGTATTCGGTTGAAGTGCTGTCATCTCCGAAATCCCATAGAAAGGTGGCTGATTTGGGGACCGATCCGTTGAGGAAATGGACTGTAACCGGTTCACAGCCCTCAAGGGTATCGGGCATAAAATTGATCAGCGGGGCAGGGAAGAAGCCGACGTGTATGGTATCCTGCCCCATACAGGATATATTCCCGTTACCGGTTTGAATGATGGCTATATAGTTATTGGTCTGTGAAACAGTAATGGTTTTTGTAGTATCACCGTTTGGCAGCCAGTAATAGGTGGCGAAAGGATAGTCGGGTGCGGTAAGGGTTACCGGTATTCCTTCACAGCGGGCTGTATCCGGGCCCAGGTTAACCTGAGGCGTTGCAACCACATTAACCGTAACAGAAGTGTCGTATTCACATCCGAATTTATCGATGATATTAACATTGTAACTATATATACCTCCGGTGTCGGGATGGATAGTCAGCTTTTTACCTGAATTAAAGGTAATATATGGCCCGCCCCAGATGACAGTATCGATAGGAACCTGGTAACCCCAGTTAACCGGGAGAATATTGGCATCGAGATTTAACTGCCACCAGAAGCACCAGCCGTTATCAATACCCCAGTAGTCGCAGATCTGAAAATTCCAGGTGCCGTTCAGTGGGCAGCCGATCATATTGGAAAAGGGCTGAAAGGGCATATAGGTGCTGCTGTCGATTTGATTGTTGCCCTGGGGTGGTGGTGGCGGGCAGTTACCTGTTGTGGCATACGACTGCATGGTGTTATAAACAGGGGCATTCATGGTCCAGGTATACGTCCATCCGGTACCTGCCGGGTTTTGGGTTGGGTCGACCAGACAGGAAGGAGGATTTGTACAATCGAAAGAGCCATGATTATCACCTCCAAAGGGTTGCCCTAAATAGGCTCCGCCCTGCTGGATATATTCTTTCACGATAGTGCTTTGGCCGTTGGGGCATATCAATAACATCTGAAGGTCACCAACGAAGCTGTGTTCCATGTTGGCAGCCACTGAAACAATATCGCTGGCGGCGGTTACGGTTTGCCCCGGATTAAAGCAGTTAAAGGTTACATTGGTATTGTAACACATCCCTCCCAGCGCCCCGCCGTCGGGAATAAAAGTGGCGCTGTCGTATTTCAGACTCGCGCTCTGAACGTAAGTGGGCAGGGTAACATTGATGTTATTCAGGCTGGAATAACCCACCGTAATATTAAGATCGGTTCCGGAACAAATATCGGGCAAGGTTCCAATATGCCCGATAGGGTCATCTGAGACCCTGACGCGGACACCAAGTGAGTTCATACTCATGCATCCGTTGATGTCGTATACAGTCAGCTCAACATTATAACCACGGATCGTATTATAAAAGTGATTGATGATCTGGCCGGTATCGATGGTGCCATCCCCGAAATTCCATATAAAGGTGGAGGTGGCATTACTTTGGGCATAAATAATATTGTTCTGAGGGAAAAGGCCATTACCTACAAAATGAATGGTGTCGCCGAAACAGATATCAACATACATGCTATCGCTGGGGTGTGGATGCATATTGGCACTGTCTAGATCGGACATCACCGTCTGACAGGCAATTACGCAGGAAATCTCGGCATCCCAACCACCACCGTTCCCGGCTCCGTCGGATTTGAACCAAAGTGTCAGGCAACCGCTTGGATTTGCGGCGGTGGCAAATACAGGAAAAAGAAAGAGGGTATGGTTGTTGTTATAGGCACCAATAAGGGGAGAAGCGGTATTAGGTCCGTCATAGATGAATAACGTATCCGACGGATCGATATCAAAGTCCCAGAAATACAGCTTAGTATGCGTGTTAGTGGCATTATTCGAACAAATGGACATCGTCAGATTCTGGTTGTTACCGTAACCACCTCCGGCTCCGCCACTGTCGTATGCCCTGCCGGCACAGGTATTCACTGTTTGACCGTTATAAGTACTGATCAGGTAAGCCTGGGAATATCCTGAGAGAACAGTGAAAACGGAAAGGAATAATAATAAGGTCTTTTTCATTTTCGTACTTATTTTGCGGTGTCAAGATGGTAAGACTTCAAATATTCATTGTATTTTTTTGTGAAATCGAGCTGAGGGTAGAAAACCAGCACTTTACCCGTTTTTCCCAGCACAAAGTGTGTATAAACACCCGGTGAAATTTTGAAATTGTATTTCAACGCATTGAACTTTTTAACATCAAACTTGCTTAAATCTTCGTCAAAACGACGAATCTCCCCGTTAGGGCCAGGCTCTTTGTAAGTTACCTCGCTGATATCGAGCCCATTGGAAGCTTTTCCTGTTGGTTCGCTGACAAAAAAAGCATTATCCAGGTAAAAATTATAGTAGAGCAACAGCCTTGGGTTCGACTGTAATCCATCCACATAGTCTTTCGGAAAGCACTCATAAAGCCTGGGGTCAGGTTTAATATTCAGTGTGCTGGCTGGCTTCTGGCTAAAGCTTATTTGACTGATAAACAATAAGATAAGCAGTAAATGTAATTGCTTTCTTATTTTGTTAAACGGTGCTTTCATGGGCAGATTCAATTGAATATACAAATATAAAAATAAAATTAACACCCCATTAATCCTGTCCCGGAAATAACACCCAGATCAATGGGAATGTTCATAACGAGGGTAAGACATCATTTTGTTTCGGCAGGTTGTCCGACTTCCGTCTAAATCATTCAAGAATCTTGCTTATTTTTGCACCGCATGAAAAATATCAGAAATTTTTGTATAATAGCCCATATTGATCACGGGAAAAGCACCCTGGCCGACCGCTTACTGGAGTTTACCGGGACTGTCACCGACCGGCAGATGCAGGAGCAGGTGCTGGATGATATGGAACTGGAAAGAGAAAGAGGGATCACCATTAAGTCGCATGCCATCCAGATGTTGTATGAACACGAAGGAGAAAACTATGTATTAAACCTGATAGATACTCCCGGGCATGTTGATTTTTCATACGAGGTATCCCGGTCTATCGCTTCCTGCGACGGCGCTTTGCTGGTGGTAGATGCTTCTCAGGGGATTGAAGCCCAGACCATATCGAATCTTTACCTGGCCATGGACCACGACCTGGTTATCATACCGGTATTGAATAAGATGGACCTGGCCAGTGCGATGCCCGAGGAAGTCTCCGACCAGATCGTAGATCTTACCGGATTGCAGCGTGATGAGATCATCCATGCCAGCGGAAAATCAGGTTACGGGGTAGATAAGATCCTTGATGCCATTGTTGAAAAAATACCCGCACCCAAGGGTGATCCTGAAGCACCTTTACAGGCACTCATTTTCGACTCGGTTTTTAATTCTTACCGGGGCGTTATCGCCTATTACAGGGTTTTTAACGGGGTGATCCGCAAAGGCGACAAGGTTAAATTTGTAGCTACCAACAAGGAATATGTCGCCGAAGAGGTAGGGGTGCTGTTACTGGAAAAGTCACCCAGGGAGAGCATCAGTGCCGGAAATGTGGGTTATATCATTTCCGGGATAAAAGAAGCCAAAGAAGTAAAAGTGGGGGATACCATTACCCATGTTGATCGTCCTCATATTGAGGCAATTAAGGGTTTTGAAGATGTGAAACCCATGGTATATGCCGGCATATATCCGGTAGAAACCGATGATTTTGAAGAACTTCGCTCCGCAGTGGAAAAACTTCAATTGAATGATGCCTCCCTGGTGTATGAGCCCGAGTCTTCGGCGGCGCTGGGGTTTGGATTCCGTTGCGGCTTCCTGGGGATGCTTCATATGGAGATCATCCAGGAAAGACTGGAGAGAGAGTTTGGAATGACCGTCATCACTACCGTCCCAAACGTTTCGTATCATGTATTTACAAAGAAAGGTCAGCAACTGATCGTCAACAACCCGTCGGAGTTGCCTGATGTTACTTATGTTGACAGAATTGAAGAACCTTTCATTATTGCACAGATCATCACCAAATCCGAATATATAGGCCCCATCATTAAACTTTGCATCGATAAAAGAGGGGTGATCCGTAACCAGATCTACCTGACTTCCGACAGGGTGGAACTTTCCTTTGAACTGCCGCTGGCAGAAATCGTTTTTGATTTTTATGACCGGCTGAAATCCGTTTCCAGGGGTTATGCCTCCTTCGACTATCATACCTCTGAGTATAAAGAGGCTGATCTGGTAAAACTGGATATCCTGCTAAACGCCGAACCGGTGGATGCCCTTTCAGCCCTTATCCACAGGGAAAATTCCTACGATTTCGGCCGTCGTATCTGCGAAAAGCTAAGGAAGCTCATTCCCAGGCAACAATATGATATTGCCATCCAGGCCAGTATCGGGGCCAAGATCATTGCCAGGGAAACCATCAAAGCCTTCCGTAAAGATGTAACTGCCAAATGTTACGGAGGCGATATCACCCGTAAACGCAAACTGCTGGAAAAACAAAAGAAGGGTAAAAGACGGATGCGCCAGATCGGCTCCGTGGAAGTCCCCCAGTCAGCCTTCCTTGCCGTACTCAAATTAAATGAGTAATCATTCATTAAAGAAATTTCAGGTTATCTTGTCTATCTAATAAATAGATAATAAGGCGATTAGCCTAATTACAGAACTCCTTACTCCACGCAGTCAGAACGAGCGGAAATTTTAAAAATCATTGTTAACTGAGTTCCTGGAAATTGTGTTTCAGTTTCATTTAACAATTTCGCCAATTCAAAAGTAGCTTTATTAAATCTTTGAGCGGATAA
>JAPLDE010000069.1:0-24793 GCA_026391855.1 Bacteroidota bacterium
AAACCTTTATTGCTTTCCAGATTGTTTGGAAGCTTTACCACACCAGATGGAACCTTAAAAGAGACGGATCACGAAGACCCAGGATATTGTTCCTGGCAGATAGAAATATTCTTGCAGATCAGGCATTTAATGCATTCTCCGCTTTCCCGGAAGATGCACTGGTAAGGATCAGCCCCAGAGAGATCAGCAGGAAAGGAAGTGTACCAACCAACGGGAGTATCTTCTTCACCATTTTCCAGACATTCATGAGCGGGGCTTCGACAAGCTCAGCCCCCGCTCAGAACTCAGGCTCAGAGGGGGCTGAGCCTGTCGAAGCCCCCGCTGAAGATATTGATTTACAGGAAATTGACATTAATTCAATTAAGAAGTCGTATGGATACATGTATATCCTGGAATGTTCGAATGGGAGTTTTTATACTGGTAGTACAAAGGACTTAATGCGAAGAATTGAACAACACAGCAGTAGTGAGGGGGCAGAATTTACCAAAAAGCATCTTCCGGTAAAGTTGGTTTATTATGAGAATTTTGACAGGATTGATGAGGCATTTTATAGAGAAAAGCAAGTGCAGAGCTGGAGCAGCGCGAAAAAAATGGCATTGATAAAGGGTGAGAAGGAACTGCTTCCGCTACTTTCCAAAAATTCAACATTCCTAACCAACCGGCCCCTGAGCCTGTCGAAGGGGACGGTTTGCGACGGTTATTTCGGAGACTACCCTCCGGATTACTTCGATTTCATTATCATTGATGAATGCCACCGGGGTGGAGCCAATGATGAAAGCAACTGGAGAGGGATCATGGAGCATTTCTCACCGGCGGTACAGCTTGGCCTTACTGCAACGCCTAAAAGGCAAGAGAATGTAGATACCTACAGGTACTTTGGTGATCCTGTATATATCTATTCCCTGAAAGAAGGGATTAATGACGGCTTCCTCACTCCTTTTAAGGTTAAAAGGATAAAGACTACCCTGGATGAATATGTCTACACCTCAGATGATACCATTATTGAAGGGGAGGTTGAAGAAGGAAAGATTTACAAAGAGCCTGATTTTAATAAGATTATAGAGATAAAAGCCCGGGAAGCCAAGAGGGTGGAGCTTTTCTTACAGGAAATTAACCAAAATGAGAAAGCCATCGTGTTTTGTTCTACACAGGATCATGCCATGGCTGTGAGGGATCTGGTAAACCAATTTAAGAAGAGTAAAGAACCCAACTACTGTGTAAGGGTAACAGCCAATGATGGAGCATTGGGAGATCAATACCTGAGGGAATTTCAGGATAATGAGAAGAGCATCCCAACCATTTTAACCACCTCACAAAAGCTCTCTACTGGGGTAGATGCCAGGAATATCCGGAATATTATCCTGATGAGACCCATCAATACCATGATAGAGTTTAAGCAGATAGTCGGCAGGGGCACCCGCTTATTTGACGGGAAAGATTACTTTACCATCATTGATTTTGTGGATGCTTATCATCATTTTGCTGATCCTGAATGGGATGGAGAACCCATACCACCCGAACCGGTTGAATATCCACTACAATCAGATGCACCTGTAGCTCATGAACCTGGTGATACACCCAATTCCCCGGATGAAACTGGAGAAGAAAAACCCAGAAGAGAAAAACTGAAGATAAAACTCAGGGATGGGAAGGAAAGGGAGATACAACACATGATCTCCACCTCCTTCTGGAGTGCTGATGGAAAACCCATCTCAGCAGAAGAGTTTCTGCATAATATATATGGTACACTTCCAGAGTATTTTAAAAGTGAGGAAGAACTAAGAAACATCTGGTCTAATCCCATCACCAGGAAAGCATTACTGGAAAAACTATCAGAAGCCGGTTACGGCACAGAAGAGCTGAAAACCCTTCAATCCCTGATCAGTGCTGAAAAATCTGATCTCTTTGATGTGCTGGATTACATCTCCTATGCCATAGAGCCAGTAGCAAGAGAATGGAGAGTGGCCCATGCTCAGACCCGGATTTTTCTGGGGTTGGATAACAAACAGAAGGAATTCCTGGAATTTGTCCTGTCCAAGTATATAGAAACCGGGGTGGAAGAACTGGATCAGGAGAAACTACCCAGCCTGTTAAACCTGAAGTATCAATCTATTAGCGATGCAGCAGATAACCTGGGAGGGGTTAATATGATCAGGGAGATATTTATTGAGTTTCAGAAGTATTTGTATGATGTGAAGGTGGCTTAAAAAGTAAAAAAACGAATAATTCCTCTCTAAAAGATTAACACTTAATTAGTTTGGTGAAAATAACAGCTTTACCGGAAGAAATCATTTTTACGATATAAAAACCTGAAGGTAAGCTGCTGATATTGATCTGATCATCAGATCGGATTATGGTAACTTCCTGACCATTAACATCATTAATTTGTATGGCATAGCTTGCAAATTCAGGGGAAATTGTGATGGTTTCCGTGGCGGGATTGGGATAGAAACAGGCTTGTTGTTTTTCTGATATGTTGTTGACAGCTGTTGTAAGATCGCAAACGTAAGAGATTGGATCCAGTTCGATAGGATCACCGGAAGTAAGGGTTTGACCATCAAAGCCGGAATAATTCTGGTCATAGAATGTACAGCGAAAAATTGTGTTCTGGATTGGATTGGTTCCCTGAACAATCGGACCGTTTAGAGTAACCGGGTTAATGTATTCCCAAACCAATGAATCCGCCGTATCGATCTCGAACATCTTTCCATTGGATCCACTGCAGAAGCCCACATTACCATTTTCATACATTTGCGCTCCTGAAATAATTGAGGAAAATAAGTCGGTTGGATTCGGTGCAGTATAGATCCAATCAGGGGCAGCAGGCAGGTATGGTAACGTTGAGTTGTAATTTCCGTTCGTATCGGGTAAAGGAGGCGTCAGTATTTCGACCGATGAATAGTTCCCCTGAGGCCGGTTAAGACCATTGTTAAATATCATTATTGATCCTGCATGAGGATAACCATCTGGAATCCAATAGGGGCTGTGCTGACCAAAGAATTTTTTATCCGCGGCCTGTCCATGGTGGTACGTCACCGGATTTCCCCATCTGTAAAGAAGATCTCCGCCTTTCCCTGAGTTTCCTCCTGCATGACCGGCAGCCTCAGCCGTTGTTGTACTGTGATCAATAATCCATATTTCAGAGAAGTTATGAGCACTGATGACAATCTGGTCAAGGTCAGGATTATAATCCAAAGCATTAAAATGCAGCCAGTCCTTCTGCAAAGGCGCCCCCGGATTATAGTTTATATTGATCAGTTCGGGATGATCAGCAATAATCCCGTAGTTACTGGGGTTCAGGGAATCATACTCCTGGATGAGGTGATCCCAGACTTTCCATTCCCAGACGATATTTGCAGTATTCAGACCAGTAGGCTCAAGTTCAACAATTTTTTCACTCCAGAGAGCGGTTCCTGTTAAATTCGGACGACGGCCTGCTGCCAGGGCCTCAGCATGGGTTTTCAGGTCCCACGCAATAGCCAGTATATTACCGTTTGGTAAGGCTCTCACATCATGGTGCTGGCACTCTGTCGCCGTGGAAAGGGTATATTGCCATATGAGGGTACTGTTCCAGTCGAGTATTTCAATAATTCCGCCGGTATTAAAAACCGGGTTGTAACCTATCCCGGGACGTAACAGTGTTCCATCCGGCAATAAATAAACCGAAAATGAAGGCCTGTAAGTGCTGGTCCAGCTATGTACCAATTTGCCGCATTTGTCTATCAGATAGGTATCATTGTAATTCATCGGAGCAAATAAAACATAACCGTTTTCATTGTTCCCGTCCTTATGAAGGATTAAACCCACTGTTTGTTGTGCATTGGAAATCAGCACAGTAAGGATGAAGAATGCTGTGAAAATAAATTTGAATTTCATCTGTTAATAATTTTGATTTTAATGGCCAGATGGAATACCCATGAAGTTATTATCATCAATGTTTGTGAGTGCAAACTCATGGGAATTTCATTTTCATCTATTTTAGATATGGATTGATCAATAGTACAAATATGGGCAATTTTTAGTTCTTAAGGTCCAAAAAGCAGGATGGTTTTTTGCAAGGCAAGAAAACGAAGGGAAACACAAACCGATTAAATATGGTATTTTTGAAAAGGAATTTTGATGGTTGAAAATGCTTATCTATAAAGAGGAAGTTAAAACACTGATTATCATTATCTTTCTGATATTCTCAATTCAGAAGACTATAGCCCAGGTGAGTTTTCTTCCCTATCAGCTCCTTCCCAATGAAACCTGGCCGGAAACGGTATGTATAGGCGATATGAACCACGACGGTCTGAACGACATCGTGCTCGGGGCAGGAGTCAACTTCGGACCCGACGACGATGATAAGCTGTATGTTTTTCTTCAGAATACACAGGGTTGCTACGACACTGCCATACTCTATTCGTATTTGGCACTTCAGGATGGAGTAAGCTCCCTGGATGTTGGGGACTTGAATAATGACCAGAAGCAGGATGTCGTTTTCGCCTTCAACGACAGTATAGGCATCTTCTTCCAGAATGCCTCGGGCAGCCTGGATCAGCCTGTCTGTTACTATAGCGGAATCAGTCCTTCTGGAATTATAACCGGAGATCTTAACCATGACGGACTGACGGATATTGCTGTCAGCAACTGGAATGATGACCACCTACGGATTTTTTATCAGTCAGCCACAGGCTTTAATACCCACGATTATCCGAAACAGCAAAGCGGAAACCCGGATCTTGTCATCGGGGATATCAATCATGACGGACTGAATGACCTGGTGACAATCGATGCTGACCTCTTTGGTGGGGTTCATGTTTATACCCAAAATGCTTCGGGTTTGCTCAATCCTGATATTATTTATCATCCGACCAGCCCTGGCGGAGATTATATATCTCTGGATGGAGTCGCATTGGGAGATCTCAACAACGACGGACAAAACGACCTCATCGTTACCAATTACCACAATGTCCCCTTGTCCAGTATTTTTATTTATTTTCAGGACACATCCACCGGACTGCTCATCAATCCTCCGGTAGAGATACATGTGCATGATTTGCCGCAAGCTGTTAAAATTGCCGATCTGAACTGCGATGGTAAAAATGAAATCATTGTATTCCATCATGGTGCAGCCTTAACTTGTTTGCAACAAAATGATTCAGGAAATTTCTCCCTGCAACAATACATATATACCACTGGTTCCGGCTGGTTTATCAACCCTATGGGAACCCGTATCGGAGATGTTAACAATGACGGAATACTCGATGTTGTGATTGCGGATATGGAGAATGGTGCTGTAATCCTGCTAAACAATACCGGACCGGTTGGTTTTGTTGTTTATGATACCCTCACCAGTATTGATACGGTGTCAACTATCACAATCACAGAGAGTTATTTCTTTGTCAATACCTCCATCGATACCCTGTCCAATTATGAGGTCACCCGGATTGACTCATTTTTAGTAACCAATACCTACCGGAGTGACAGCATACGGTTTGATTCCCTTTTTATGAGAAAGTGAAGTTCATGCGCAGGCCCGGTCTTCGATACGGTATTAGTCAGTCAGACCCTATATTCGAAGAACCTGCTGAACAGTTTTACTGCCTTGTATTCCACCCGAAAAGATTCTGTTAACATTACCCGGAATTTGATTCTTTATCCCAACCCCACCGATGGAAATGTCACGGTTGAATTGCCCTATCCCTTTGACAGTCAGGGAACGATTGTGAAGATCTTTAACGATCTGGGAAAGCTGATCCGGCAGGAAGCTTTCAGCGCCGATCGTAACAAACGATCAATAAAGCTGTCTGACTTGGCAGCAGGCATTTATGTAATCACCTTTAAGTCGCTCCAGTCAAAAGCCTTTAAAAAAGTTGTTCTGGTTCATTAGCGATACTAAAAATTTGATATTAATTGTTTGCAGAGTGGTCACATAATTTTTGCAATATCCTGTTAATTCCCATCACCATATTAATAATAGGTAAGCTTACAGGTCATGGGTCGTCTTACCAACCCTATCTGGGAGATCAGAATATCAGCAATTGAGTAATCAATTGATTGTAAGTTATTTGCAAAAATTTTTAATAATCAGATTATGGCGAATGTTGCAAAATGCAACAGGTGTATAAATATTATACATGCCTTATAATGGGTTGATATACAGATTGTTAGCCTGATATTAATAAATGTGTGTATAAATATTCAACATATGGACTGTAAAAATTCCTTACAGTCCATTTTATAAGGCAAAGTAAATCAGCGTATTACGATTGATTTTTTCATTTGGCACTGTTATTGAATAATGGTATGAGCAAGCCAAAAAAAATTGAAAGAGAATACATAAAGCGATGAAAATCAATAAGATATTAAATATAGTACCATCAACGACCCAAAATCTTACCACCATGAAAAGGACAGTCATTTTTTGCATCGGAATACTGCTTATGATCTTTTGGATCCCTATGAGCAGCCATGCAGCCGCAACCAACTCCCCCACAGGGGAAGGCACCATCAGTATCAGTGCCACTCCTGACCTGTATGATCTTGCCGTGAAATGGGCAGGAGAATATGGAAAGCTGAACCCTGATCTGAAGATACAAGTCATTAAAATTACAAATCTGGCTAATAATCAGCCTATTGGATCAGAAAGCAAGCTCTGTTTTATCTCCAGTGTATACCAGCCGGCTCTTACCAAATCACCCGGATGGGAAATGGTAGTCGGAAGGGATGCAATGGTCCCTGTTATTAATGCCAAAAACCCGGTGTTAACCGAAATTACCACACAGGGTATTTCGTCCAACGCCATGGCCCGGTTATTCATCCATCCTGATCAGACTAACTGGGGTAGCCTGGTAAAAAAAGGAAAAGGCAGCAGCGTTAATTTTTATTTCATTGACAATGAATCAATGAAAGACGTGATTGCCAGGTTCATGAATATTGATCCTTCCCTGATCCGTGGAATAAAGGTTGCCAATGGGGAAGAACTGGTTTCGGTCGTTAAAAAAGATCCGAATGCCTTGGGTTTCTGCCAGTTGACCAACATTATGAATGATCAGGACCCAAACATGGCAATCAGTATCAAATTGCTCCCTATCGACAGGAACGCCAACGGTAAGATGGATTATGCCGAAAAGATATACGATGATCTTGATGATTTTATTCGTGGAGTGTGGATTGGAAAGTACCCGCAGAGCTTATGCAGAAATATTTACAGCCTTTCATCAGCCAAACCGGCCAATGAGAATGAAGTTGCCTTTCTGAGCTGGGTGTTGACCAACGGACAAAAGTACCTGGGCGCATTCGGATACAGCGAACTTGTTTCCAGCGACGCCATGGCCAAACTGGATCTGCTGAACAACAACGGGGTTACCGAAAGCGCCACCCCAAAACAGTCCCCGGTCCAATTGGTCCTTTTGATCGTGTTAGCCTTCATCATTACTACGATAATCGTGATTTCCCTGGTCAGGTATTACAGGCGCAGGAAGAGTGTTACCGGTAAAACAGTTCCATCGGTTCAGCACGTTTTCAATGAAAGTTCAGTAGTGGCTCCTAACGGCTTATATTTTGATAAAACCCATACCTGGGCTTTTATGGAACATGACGGAACAGTAAAATTGGGGATTGATGATTTTCTGCAGCATGTCACCGGGCCTTTGACTAGGGTAAAGATGAAAAAAGCAGGAGAAAAGGTCCTTAAAGGAGATGTAATTCTTTCCATCATTCAGAACGGGAAGCAGTTAAATATCTCCGCACCTGTTTCAGGGATCATAAAAGCCCGCAATGAAATGCTGGAGAATCACTCTTCTGTATTAAATACTTCTCCTTATTCAGAGGGTTGGGTATACCAGATCGAACCGACCAACTGGATGAGGGAGACCCAGTTTTTACTGATGGCAGAAAAGTACAGGGAATGGGCAATTACAGAATTTTCAAGGTCAAAAGATTTCCTGGCTGATGCCGTTAATCCCAATACAATGGAGTATGCCCATGTGGTGTTACAGGATGGTGGTGTTCTGAAAGACAGTGTTTTAGCTGAATTTGGTCCCGAAGTTTGGGATGATTTTCAGACCCGTTTTATCGATACTTCAAAATAGTCGTAAATTCACAGTATACACAAACCAACTAAAAAAAACAACTTATGAGTTTAGACCGGCGAAACTTTATAAAAACACTTGGAGTCGCAGGAGTGACTCTGGCTGTTGGAAAGAGTACCGTTGCCTCAGTAACAAAGGGAACGAACATTGAATTCTACGGAATGCTTTATGATTCAACACGTTGCGTGGGTTGCCAGACTTGCGAGAATGTTTGTGCCGAGGTGCATGGCCTTCCTGCTCCCGAGGGCACTCCGAAAGTAGGTGTTGTTCGTAAAACAGATGAAAAGCACCGGACTGTCGTAAACAGTTACAAAACTTCAAAAGGCGACCTGTTTGTGAAAAAGCAGTGCATGCATTGCAACGAGCCCGCCTGTGCAGCCGCCTGTCTGACCCAGGCTATGCACAAAACCAAAGAGGGTCCTGTCATCTGGCGTGGGAACAAATGCATGGGATGCCGTTACTGTATGGTTTCCTGTCCGTTTGATATGCCCAAATTTGAATATCATAGTCCTAATCCAAAGATCGAAAAGTGTACCATGTGCTATGAGCGGATCAAGGAGGGCGGAAAGCCTGCCTGTGCAGAGAACTGTCCGGCCGAAGCCATCACTTTCGGCAAAAGAAGGGACCTTATTAAGGAAGCCCGGAAGAGGATCTGTGAAAAACCGGATCAGTATTCGGACCAGATTTACGGAGAAAGGGAAACAGGTGGTACAGGTTTCATCTACCAGGCACCGGTTCCGTATAATGAATTGGGTTTCAATACCCATCTCCAAAACTCATCATATCCTGCCTTGTCAAAAGGATTTCTCTACAGCGTTCCTTCGATTTTTGTCCTTGTACCGCCCATCTTACTAGGAATACATGAAGCTACCAAAGATAACCACATTAAGGAAGGAGAAGAAAATGAGTAATAAAGTTCTTACCCCTTTTAACCTTATCTCGGTCCCGATCATGCTGTTGGGGCTTATTCTTATCGTCATCCGTTTCTGGAAAGGGATAGGGGCGATCACCAACCTGACCCAGGATGTTCCATGGGGGTTGTGGATAGGTTTTGATGTGGTAACCGGGGTGGCTTTTGCCGGGGGTGCATATGTGCTGACATTCATGGTGTATATCCTGAATATGCACAAATACCATTCAATCGTCAGGATAACGGTTTTGAACGGATTCCTGGCATACGTTTTTTATGCCGGAGCGTTGCTGCTCGACCTGGGGCGTCCCTGGAATGTGATCAATCCGATTATCGGGAACAACTTCGGGACCAGCTCTGTATTGTTCCTGGTAGCATGGCATTTCCTGCTTTATATGCTGGCCCAGTTGATCGAGTTTTCTCCGGCTGTGGCTGAATGGCTTGGAGCGAAAAGAGCCAGGAAGATACTGTCGGGTATGACCATAGGTGCGGTTATTTTCGGTATTACCTTGTCGATGCTTCACCAATCCGGTTTAGGAGCTCTTTACATGATGGCAAAGGATAAGATCCACCCACTCTGGTACAATGAGTTTATTCCTATTCTTTTCTTCGTATCCAGCATCTTTGCCGGTTTATCTATGGTCATCTTCGAAGGGTCCATCAGTCACAAGGTTTTCTATAACCAGACCAGTGAAAATACCCTTAAGGCCAACGACGACATCGTTCACGGATTGTCGAAGGTTTGTGCCGGGGCCATGTTTGCCTACTTTTTTCTTCAATTTCTTGTGTTTATCCACGGACAACACTGGGATCTGCTGAATACCCCTTACGGATATTGGTACCTGCTGGAGATGCTTGGCTTCGTCCTCCTGCCGATGCTGCTTTTCTTTTACAGTTACCGTAGAAGGAACCTGTTGCTTATCAAAGTGGCTTCTATTATGACTATCATCGGAGTAATTCTTAACCGGCTGAATGTTACCGTGATAGGCTTTAAAACGGATATGGATGTACGCTATGTTCCCTCCTGGATGGAAATTGTTGTCACCCTCGCCGTAATATTTACTGAAATATGGATTTTCAGGTGGGTTGTCCGTCGTATGCCGGTGTTACGCGAGTCACCCTCCTGGGTAAAAGAACAATAATGAAATTAACCTCCTGTCGCTAACCTACAGGTGACAGCCTAAAATTTGAATATATGGACGGATTTAGTTATTTTAACATTTTTGAAACGAAAGGGATTGAATATCTGGCGATTATAACTTTCTTCCTGATGCTCATTCCTTTCTGGATCGTACTGAACAAACAGGTAAAGATTGCCCGGCAAATTCAAAAAGTGCTGGGTATTCTTTCAGCCAAGTCGTTAAAGGTACCCCAGGGTTTATTTTACAGTGAAAATCACACCTGGTCTCACCTTGAACAATCCGGGGCAGCAAGGGTTGGCCTGGATGACCTGCTGGTACATATTACCGGCGAGATCAACTTAAAATCGCTTAAGAATCCAGGGGACCAGATCAGGAAAGGGGAGCTGCTGGCGGAGATCGACCAAAAGGGAAAACGACTCAGGGTCTTCTCACCGATTACCGGAAAAATCCTGAAAACCAATGGATTGCTTATTGAAAGCCCTGAAATCATTAATGAAGATCCTTATGGAAAAGGTTGGATCTACAAGATCAAACCTACTAACTGGATAAGCGAAACGAGTTCCTGTTACCTGGCAGAGGAAGCTACGAACTGGTCGACGACGGAGCTGAACCGTTTTAAAGACTTTCTGGCCAAGTCGGTGGTGAAATATTCACCCGATCAGTCGATGACCATCTTACAGGATGGAGGCGAGATTTGCGACTATCCGCTGTCAGAAATGCCAGGAGAAATATGGCAGGATTTCCAGGAATCCTTTTTAGGAAAACCTGCCTGAAAATTGGGATAAATCTTATCCTATTAAGGCTTAACTTAGCCATAGAAACAGGGACCTGAATTGTTCCCTGAAAACTGAAAATCAGCAGATCCCTATTCTTTAGGGACAGGCTGATTTTCAGCTATTTATCCGGACCGGCTGAATCATTCATCCGGAAAAGCAATGAAAAACATTGGCTATAACTTTAGAGTAATTTACCCATGGCTTGGTTCAAAAGGAAAAACAACGGAACGGCAGGTAATTCCATCCTTAACAGGTACGCCCGTGTCCGTTCGTCCATTTACGGACAGGTTGTTTATGTAATCACTTTACTGACCATTTTCCTGTTCGTTTCGTTTGGGATCATTTTCTGGTCGGTGAACGAGAAATACATGAAGAGTGTCATCCACCAAAGCGGTAACAACGTGGGGTTCCTGGTCCAGGGAGCCCTGTATCACTCTATGCTTGAGAATGACAAGAAGGCCTTGCAGAACACCCTGGACATCATCAACACCTTGTCGGGAATTGACGAGGTTAATATGTACGACAGCAAAGACAGCCTGATCTATTCCTCCTTTTCATTTGACACTATTCATCACAGCAATCCTAACTGCAAACATTGCCATTCGAACCTGGCTACCATGTTTCCCCGAAAGGAAAAAACATACCGGATCATTTCAGCCAGGAGCGAATGTACCATGAATCAGAACGACAACAGTCACAGGCATTTACTGATACGAACCCCTATACTGAACGAAAAATCCTGTTACCTGAGCAGTTGTCATGCACATAATAAGAACGATGACATCCTTGGGTCGCTGGTGATAAAAATTCCGCTGGAAAGCCTGGATGCCACCCTGACCAAATCCTCGACCGATTTTTTCCTGCTGGCTTCCTTAACGACCCTTTTACTGGTAACATTCCTGATACTTTTCACCAACAGGAAGATAAAGAGGCCGTTAAATGCCATCATCAGGGCCAGTGAGGCGGTGGCCAGGGGCGACAGAAGCACCAGGCTTGAAATAAAGCCTAATCAACTCGACGATATGCGAATGATGTCGATTGCATTCAATGATATGCTGGATAATCTTCAGACGGCCACCAACGAGCTGCATAACTGGTCGCAACAGCTTGAATATAAGGTGCAAAAGAAGTCTGAGGAACTGGGTGAAGTGCAGCATGAACTGATCAAGATTGAGCGCATCGCTTCCCTGGGAAAACTTTCCCTGTCGGTTGCCCATGAAATAAATAACCCTCTTTCAGGCATCCTGATCTATACCAAGTTGGTTTCCAAACAATTATTAAACCAGGCTATTGAGCCGGTAAAAAAGGAGAATATATTAAAGAACCTGACATTAATAGAGAATGAGACAAAGCGATGCGGGGATATAGTGAAAGGCCTGCTGGATTTCTCCAGAAAGGACCAGAATGATTATGAACCCAGGCATATACATGAAGTCCTCAGGGAAACCTACGACCTGATGACCCATCCAATGAAAATCGCGAACATCAGCTTTATCGCCGATCTGTCGGCCCGGTCGGACCTGGTGTTTTGCAGTCCAAACCAGATCAAGCAGGCATGTATTGCGCTGCTTGTCAATGCATCCGAAGCCATCGGGGCACAGGGAGAAATCACGATAAAAACATCGAATCCTGATGAAAAAAACCTGAAAGTGGAAATCATCGATAATGGCACAGGAATAGATGCAGAAGCCCTTCCGCATATTTTCGAACCTTTTTTCTCAACCAAACAGAGTTCCAGCGGAATAGGCCTGGGCTTATCCATCGTCCATGGTATTGTTGACAGCCACAAAGGGAAAACGGGCGTAAAATCAGAACCCGGAAAAGGAACCACTATTTCAATAACTTTACCTCTGATAAAAGAACAAGGGAGGATAAATGATGAGAAAAATATCAATATTAATCGTTGATGACGAAGAATCGGTAAGGGATTCGTTGTTTAACTGGTTCATGGAGGACGGCTATCGTGTTGAATGCGCGGAAAATGCCAAGAAAGCATTAACCATCCTGGAGTCTGAGAGCTATGATATTGTCCTGGCAGATATAAAAATGCCGGGTATGGACGGACTGGAGATGATGCGGAGGATCAAAGCCCTGAAAAAAGATTCCATCATTATTGTGATGACGGCTTTTGCCACGGTGGATACTGCTGTCCAGGCTTTGAAAGACGGGGCATTTGATTATGTTACCAAGCCTTTCGATCCGGATGATCTTTCTCACCTGATCAGGAATGCATCAAAGCAGATCACCCTTTCTGAAGAGAATGAGATCCTGAAAAAGAAAGTGGTGCTGCTTGAAAATACGGAAGACCTCATCGGGGAGAGTGAGGCTATGAAACAGGTGTTACAGGAAGTTGAAAGTGTGGCCCAGTCCAACTCTTCCGTTATCATCACCGGGGAGAGCGGAACAGGTAAAGAGCTAATAGCCAGAGTTATACATTCAAATTCTCCCAGAAAATTCTTCCCTTTCGTCATTGTCCATTGTGGAGCTTTAACGGAAAGTTTATTGGAAAGTGAGCTGTTCGGCCATGAAAAAGGCGCTTTTACGGGAGCCATGTATAACCGAAAGGGAAGGTTTGAGATGGCCGACAGCGGTTCTATCTTCCTGGATGAAATTTCCACTATTTCGTCAAAGATGCAGGTAGAGCTGTTACGGGTTTTACAGACTAAAACATTTGTCAGGGTAGGGGGGAACAAAGACATTACCTCCGATTTCAGGGTTATCTGCGCTACCAACAGGGATTTAAAGAGTATGGTAGAGGAGGGCAGCTTCAGGGAAGACCTTTATTACAGGCTTAATGTGGTAAATATTGTGGTGCCGCCGCTGAGGCAGCGTATAGGCGATATTCCGTTGCTGGTGGATTACTTTATTAAAAAGTACTGTAATTCAATGAATTTGCCTTTTGTCCCTATCGATCCACCTGCCCTGGCGAGGCTGGAAGAATACCAGTATCCTGGAAATATACGCGAGTTGGAGAACATGATCGAAAGAGCGATCGTTATCGGCAACGGGAAGAAAATTTACCTCCGGGATCTCCCCCTGGATAAGGATAAGGTCCAAAGTACCATAGAAAGTCTTGATGATCTTGAAAAAGGCCATATTTTTCTGATCCTGAACAAATACAGCTGGAATATCAGCCGGTCGGCCAAAGCGTTAAATGTTGACCGGGTAACCCTTTACAATAAGATAAAGAAATATGACCTTAAACCCGGTAAATAGAACATCATTTTAAGTCGTTGTTTACCCGGGCCATTAAACTTTGACGGAAGTTCTTTCAAGGGTTTGGTCAAGCATTAGTCAGCCAATGGAATAGTTGTTTTCGGAATGGACCTTCACAATATCTCATTGATCTCTTTCGGGTATTTCGAGAATAATATTCTCGGGATAATTGCCGATGATATCGGGCAGGAGTTCAACTTCCCGGTAAGAATACTGGAAGGTCATCTTGATCTGAGCGAGTTTTATGATCCGGCCCGGCATCAGTACAATGGAAATATGCTGTTAAAAGAGGTGGACACCAGGTATGCAGCTGAATCATTTAAAACCCTGGGTTTATTCAATGTTGATCTGTTTATCCCGATCCTTACCTTTATTTTCGGACAGGCATTTCTACAGGGCAGGACCGGCATTGCCTCGGTTTACCGGTTAAGCAATGAGCGGTACGGCATGAAAATGGACGAGGAATTGTTACTGAACAGGACAAGAAAAGAGGTGATCCATGAACTTGGACATACTTTCGGGTTGATCCATTGTTCAATACCCTCCTGTGTAATGAGATCAAGCACTTATGTGGAAGACATCGACCAAAAGAGCCGCTTTTTATGCACAAAATGCCGGTCCGAGATGGGAATGGGGAAACTGTAAAAACCGGTAAATAAAAACTCCCTTGTTCTTCTTAGAAATGAAGAACAAGGGAGTTTTTCCATCATTACTGATTTAAAAGATCAGATCAGCCTTTTGGTTTCGGGTGAGAGACTTTTGCCAGTGAAGCTTTGTAATCAAACGGTTTGAAGAAAGGATTCTCCTTGCTGTTGTGGCATTTTTCACAAATCTTTTGAGTAACCATTGTTAATCCGCTCTGCATTGCCTTGGCATGATCTTTCATGACAGCCGGGGCTTTGTAGGCGCTACCCGGGCCATGACAGGTTTCGCAGGAAACACCCTCTTCCACTGTGATGGATTCAACCAGGCTTTTATCAACAGAAGCAGCGGTAGAATGGCATTTCAGACACTTTGGCTCCTTTGCGGGGTTAGCGATCTTGTTTTTCTTGGCATACTCCATTGACTTGGGGCTGCTAAGGGTCTTAATAGCGTTGGCATGGCCTGTTTCCGACCATTTTTTGAACTGCTGTCCGCTCTTGTCGGAGTTATGGCACATTTTGCATTTGGCTACCCCAACATATTTGTTTTGGGCAACCAGGGTTCCAGCCATAAAAAAGATCATTACGATCATCATTAACAAATTCTTCTTTGTCATTTGTTTTTCTTTTTTTGGGTTATTAAATTGATTTCTGCTCGTATTGTTTTGTACCTCAAAGAGTGTACCGGAATTTCCACGATAAAGATAAATAATTTTTAGGATTTACAAATATCTTCATAACAAGAGGTATAATTATTTAGATATAATGTCTTTAAAGAAACAGAAATGGCCTTAAAAACAGATGCTAATTGTCGTATCTTTACCTCATGCCGGTAAACAACCTGCATCAGATTTTTTACCGGCGATGGGTAAAACGCATTTTTATCTTATTATACAGCGCTCATGTCTGACCCGGAGGAAACCCATAAGTCAACCCAGTTTGTCATAGCCCAGGTTGACAGCCAACTGTTCGCCATTCCTTTATCCTTGTGCGAAAGGACGGTTCAGATGGCCAGTATCAGGCCAATGGCAAATGTGCCCGATTTTATTAAAGGGACCATTAACCTTCATGGTGAGTTGATTCCGGTTATTGATCTGCGTGCAATTTTTGACCTTCCGCGAAAGGAACCGGCCCTGACAGATCAGCTTTTCTTTGTGAAGGCACACGATTCCAGCATAGCCTTGTGGGTAGACACTGTTGTTGAAATAATTGAACGGAAAGAGCAGGAAATTGAACAGGCTGGCCGGTTTTTTCTGCAATCGGAGGTTGTAAAAGGTGTTTTTATGCTGGAAGATAAAACAGTATTGTTACATGATCTGGATAAACTCCTGACAGCAGAGCAGTTACGAATGTTGCAGGCTTCTATCAGAACAGAAACCCTGCCACCTCGATGACCAGTCCTCTTTCCCGGTCCTTGCTTAATGAACTGAGGGAGTATCTGCGGGAATCCTTTGGTTTGGATTTTCAGGAAAAGATGGAAAACGACCTGATCAGGTATACCATGCTGGCTGCCAAGGGTTTCGGTTATTCCGATACCAGCCAGTTTATTCAGCAACTCATTAAAAACAAGCATTATCCCACTGAGCCCGGAAAGCTGGCCAGTTATTATACTATAGGGGAAACGTATTTTATGCGGGAAAAAAAAAGCCTTGATTTCATTGAGTATTACTACCTGCCACCCCTAATTCAGAAAAGATTTGATAAATGCCGAAACCTCAGAATATGGAGCGCCGGATGTGCCAGCGGAGAAGAAGTCTATTCCATTGCTATCATGCTTTCCCGGACGATTCCTGATATTCAGAACTGGGACATAACCCTGCTGGGAACGGATATCAACACAGAATTCCTTAAAAAAGCCCAACAGGGAATATATTCAAAATGGTCGTTCCGTAACTGTACTGAAAGTTTCAGGGACAGGTACTTTGAAAGGGTAAACGGTAACGAATACCATATCAGGCCTGAATTAAAGAAAATGGTCCGTTTTTCATACCATAACCTTGTGGGAGGTTCACTTCCCGGTGTGGATGACAAAAAAGCGGGGATGGATGTTATCTTTTGCCGCAATGTAATGATCTATTTCTCCCGGGAAACTATAAGAAATGTCTCGGAAAGACTGTTTGATTCACTGGTTAACGGGGGAATTCTTGTGGTAAGCCCGGTAGAGATGTCAACCCTGATATCTCCCAGATTCAATAAAATTTTTTATTCCGGATACACTTTTTACCAGAAAGAAAAGAAAAAACAGCGCACTAAAAAGGAAACGGTAGAAAACGAATTTCAAACTGTTACCCCTCCACCTGTTATTGCTCCTCCGGGCGGATCAGGACAAGAAGAGAATGACCCCTTGCCTGATATTCAACCTGTTACAGAGAAGAATCCTTTTCTTTTGGCAAAAGCGGCCGCTGATTCGGGAAGCCTGAATGATGCTATCAGATACTGCGATGAAGCCCTGAAGCTGAATAAAACAGATTACCGTATATATTACCTGAAGGCCACGGTCTTACTTGAACTGGGGAGGGAGGAGGAAGCCATGTCTACCCTTAATCAATTGGTTTATCTTGAGCAGGATTTCGTTCTGGCTTATTTCTTATTGGGAAATATCAACATGAGATCAGGAAAGATTTCCGAAGGTCACAAACACTATAAACACGCATTAAAAATTTTATCGAAACTTAAACCGGAAGAAGAACTCCCTGGTTCTGAGGGATTAACAATTGGCAGATTAGCTGAAATAATTAATGGGATCGGAGTATAAAACGGAGACACTGCAAATAAAAAGGAATATGTTATTATATATGGTAATTAGTGAATAAATTTATTGGTTAAAAAATCGAATGGCTAAAGGAGACCAAAAGAAGAAAAAAGAAAAGCCTGTCCCTCCGGATGAGGCCTTGGGGGTCATTTCAGCGGTAAGGGAAAGGATACTGGAAGAAAGAGCAGAAAGGCTAAAGACGGGTCGACATGAAGAAGAAAGGGCTGAAAACAGGTTTGCCGGTCTGGAACTTCTGTTGGGCATGGAACATTATATTATTGATCATCAATATATTACTGAGGTTATCCATTTAAAGAGCCTGACACCTTTACCCTGCACACCTGATTATTTTGCCGGAATCATCAACGTAAGAGGTAAGATTTTTGCGGTGATCAGTCTGAAAAAGTTTTTAAACCTTCCTGAATCCGGGCTAACAAATGACAACCTGGTGATCCTGCTGAGGAAAGATGACATTGAATTGGGAATTTTGGTTGATGAGGTGATAGGTAATTGCTTCGTTTACCCTGATAAGCTTCAGATTAAAATAGCTGCCATCTCGGGTATTCAGGGCAGTTACATTACCGGTGTTACGGAAGGAGGGATACTCGTTTTTAATACCAGGGCATTTATGGAAGATGACCGGATAATGATTGATGAAAGTCTGTAAATGAGAAGATGGTCTTGTAGAATTAGTACCAGGCAGTTAACAAAGAATTCAAAACAAGCGCATCAAAAAATAACAGCCATGGAAGAAAATGTTGCAAATCGAAAGCAAAGACTGGCTTATCGGTTGATAGTCGGTTTTAGCATCATTTTGCTCGTAGTAATATCGGGTTTCTTGTATCTGAAGATTAAAATGAGTTTAATCTCGAACGACCTTGTTTACCTGTATGAACATCCTTTTGTGGTGAGACAGGAAATCGACAAGGCCAACATTGGCATCATCTCGATGCACCGTAGCATGAAAGATGTGGTGCTTTCCTCCAATCCGGGAGAAATTGATCTGGCTGAACGCATTGTAAATGAAAATGAAAGGAAAGTTTACTCGGCATTAGCGTTGGTCAGGGAAAGATATTTGGGTGAAAATTCTGATATTGACAGTGTTGAAGCCTGTTTAACAACCTGGAGGCCAATCCGGGAAGAAGTCATTTCCCTGTCAAGGGCTGGTGAAAAGGAACAGGCAGCAGCCATCACAAAAGGAAAAGGGGCGATACGGGTCGCCTTGCTTGGCCGGTTGCTGGGAAAGGTCAGTTTTTTTGCCACTGTTAAGGCCGGATCATTGAAGGAAGAGGCCATAGCTCATAATAATTCGGCTGAGGCAACCATGTACGTTGTGATGCTGGGGATAATTATTCTCACTCTTGTCATTGGCATACTGGTAACCAGGTCCATCGTAATGCCGGTAACCAGGCTGACAACCCTTTCCAGATCGATGGCTCAGGGAATACTGGATCAACAGATAGAGGTAAAGTCTCACGATGAAATCGGAGCGCTGGCTGAATCGTTCATGATTCTGCAGACCAGTATGCTGGAAAAAGTTACCCAAGCCAGGGAGATCGCTGAAGGAAACCTGGTGGTCCGGGTAGAGCTTCTGTCAGAAAAAGACCAGATGGGAATGGCTTTCAGGACCATGGTTGATAGGCTGCGTCAGCAAATAAAAGAAATTGGAGATGGCATAAACGTACTGGCTACAGCTACCTCAGAGATCACGGCCTCTATTTCCCAGCTGGCTGCAACATCTTCAGAAACAGCCACTTCTGTTGCTCAGGCTTCCGCCACTGTTGAAGAAGTGAAGCAAACTGCTGAAGTTGCCAGTTATAAAGCCAAAGAGGTTTCCGACAATTCAGTGAAATCGGTTACCATATCAAAAGAAGGGAACAGGGCCGTTGAAAATACAATAACAGGCATGAACCGTATTCAGCAACAGATGGATTTGATTGCCAATACAGTGGTCAGTCTCAGCGAGCAAAACCAGGCCATAGGTGAAATCGTTTCCACGGTAAATGAACTGGCCGAACAGTCGAACCTGTTGGCAGTGAACGCTGCTATTGAAGCCGCCAAAGCCGGAGAACAGGGAAAGGGATTCACCGTGGTTGCCCGGGAGATTAAAAACCTGGCAATCAGGTCAAAAGAAGCTACTGCTGAGGTGAATAGCATTTTGCGGGATGTCCGGAAACAGATCAATTCGGCCGTATTGGCCACAGAAGAGGGCAATAAGGTAGTTTCTGACGGGATCAGACTGACCAGGATCTCCGGTGAAAGCCTTCAATCACTGACCACAAGTTTTAATGAGGCTGTTAACTCGGCTATCCAGATTGCTGCTTCAAGCCAGCAGCAGGTAGAAGGGATGAACCAGGTGGCCCAGGCAATGGAAAACATCAGGGAATCGACCCTTCAGGCATCTGCAAGCACAAACCAGACCTTTGAAAGTGTGAAAGAACTTCAGCAACTGGGGGAACAATTGAAAAACATGATAGATCAATATACTGTTTAATAAAAGATAATTCAGCAATATGAAGAACTTTGTACCGGAAAAGATAAGCACCAAACTGATAGGCTTATTCCTGCTGGTTTCAGTTATTCCCCTGATAATCATCGGAATATTCAACTATTCTGATTCAAAAAAGGCCCTGTGGCAATCCATCGAGTCCAATATTTCTTCGGTGATCAACTCAAGGGTCAGACATATTGAGGACTTTATCACTGTTAGCCAGGATGTTGTAAATAGTGCCAGTTCATTGAGTTTGTTCAGGAATAACCTGGATAATATACGAAAAGGTAAGAATGTAGAACAGTCGAGGGCTCTGCTGGAAGAAGCCATGGAAGACTGGCAGTCGAACAGCAATGTGTTTTACAGGGCCAAGCTGATGGATGTGAACGGAATAGTGATAGCCACCACAAAAAACATTTTCAACGATTTGGGGATGAACAGATCAGACAGGATTTATTTTAAGCATGGTTTGAAAAGCCTGTTTATTTCGGAACCTTATATTTCCTCTGACGATAATGTGGCAGGAATTGCTTACTCCTGTCCTGTTTATGCACCGGAAACCAGGGAGGTAATTGGTGTTATGGTAATCTTCCAGGCCATGGAGGCGGGTTTAAATAAAGGCCTGTATTACGGAAAAGGCATTGGGATGAACAGTATCACTTCCAATTACGAAGAACTGGGAAAATCAGGAGAAACCTACCTGATAAACAAAAACGGATTAATCCTGTCGAAATCCAGGTTTGGGGTAGACATTTTTTTGAAAGCCAGATTAGCAGAAGCCACATTAAAGCACCTGTTTTCAAAAAACATAGGAGACGTCTATAATGATTACAGGGGAATAAAAACTGTTGGAAAAGCGATCCCGGTGAAAGGGACAGACTGGGCCCTGGTTTGTGAATTCGATTATGATGAGGTATTTGCACCGGTAAACAGGCTGGCCACCCAGATGCTTATTATGGGGTTGATTATCATTGCTTTAGTGCTGGTGATCGCCATTTTTATTGCCCGTTATTTTACAAGGCCCATTGTCAGGTTAACAGGCGTGGCTGAATCCATAGCATTGGGAGACCTTGATAAACCGGTTATGCTGAAAATAAATGATGAAATCGGGTTACTGGCCAGATCTTTTAAGACTATGCAAACCAGCATGTTGGAAAAATCGCGCCAAGCCCGGGAAATCGCTGATGGGAACCTTACACTGAATATCAGCCTCCTTTCAGAAAAAGACAAAATGGGCATTGCCTTTAAGACCATGGTTGAAAGACTCCGTCATCAGATCAATGAAATAGGGGAAGGGATCAATGTACTGGCCTCTTCCGCCAGCGAAATTACTGCCTCTATTTCCCAGCTGGCCTTATCCACCCAGGAAACAGTGGCTTCAGTGAGTGAAACTTCCGCCACCGTTGAAGAGGTTAAGCAAATTGCTGAAATTGCTCATTACAAAGCCAAAGAAGTGTCGGACAATGCTGTAAAATCGGTCTCTATTTCAAAGGATGGTCTGAAGGCAGTAGAAAACACCATAAACGGTATGAAAAGGATCCAGCAAGAGATGGAACTGATCGCAGGTACTGTTGTTCAACTCAGTGAGCTAAGCCAGACGATAGGGGAAATTACCGCCACAGTAAATGAACTGGCTGACCAATCCAATATTTTATCAGTAAATGCTGCCATCGAAGCCGCAAAAGCAGGTGAACACGGAAAAGGGTTTACCGTGGTTGCCCAGGAGATTAAAACCCTGGCCAGTCGTTCCAAGGAGGCAACAACAAAGGTAAAACTGATCCTCAGGGATGTACAGAAAGCCATCAGTTCGGCCGTAATGGCTACGGAAGCAGGGGGAAAAGCGGTTACCGAAGGAATCGACCTTACTTCCCTGTCCGGGGAAGCTATCAGGGTGCTGTCTGAAAGCGTGAATGCCGCCATGAACGTCGCCATACAGATATCAGCCGCCAGCCAGCAGCAGTTGGAGGGCATGGACCAGGTCGCCATTGCCATGAACAACATAAGGGAATCCACTATTCAGGCTTCTTCAGGCACCCGGCAAACGGTTGATTCTGTGAGGGAGATACAAGAAATAGGAAAAAAACTGTCGTTACTGATGAATCAATATAAAATCTGATGGAATCAGGCTGAAACCAGCCACTTTGATTATTATCCTGAAAGCCGGCAACGAATGAACAACAGGGAAGAATTCTTAAAGAGGATATTGGCAACCTTTAAAACAGAGGCTGAAGAAGGCATAATTAAGATAGCCTCTAACCTGGCGGAGATGGAAAAACAACCACCAGCACCACGCATCATGGAACTGGTGGAGGCTTCTTTTCGTGAAACACACAGCCTGAAAGGGGCATCAAGGTCCGTAAACAACTTCGAGATCGAATCTGTCTGCCAGGCGCTGGAAGGAGTGTTTTCTGTGGTGAAAAACAAAGGGCTGAAGCTTACACCGGATATCATCTCAACCCTTCATTCTGCCGTGGAAACCCTTGAAGAACTGCTGGTGATCCCAGCCATGGAGATTGGTCCGGTGCTCAGTCAAAAAGTTACTGATATCACCCTTACATTAAACAATATTGAACAGGCATATAACACAGAATCAGGTCATTCTATGGCATTGCCTGCCAACCCGGCTGCCCGGACCGAAAAAAAATCAGCTTCAACCCAAACCATACGGATCTCTGCACCCGACTTAGTTGAAATGATTTTTATGGTGGAAGAACTGCTTTCCGTCAAACTTTCTGCATCACAATATACAGCTGAGGTGTATGCTATAATCAGTAAGCTGGAAACCTGGCGAAATGAGATTAGCGCCGCACATACATTAGCACGTAATGTTAGAAGAAAGCTGGAGAATAAACAAAAAGAGTCCCCGCTTCTGAAGGAGGAAAAGGATATTAAAAGACTTACCGATTTTATTGAAGAGACAACGTCATTCTGGAAAAAGACAAGGACAGACCTGATCAATCTCAGAAAATTCTCAATGAATGAAAATCATGGTAATGCCCTGAAAATAGATACTTTAATGGAACAGATCAAGGCTATCATCTCGGTCCCGTTTTCCACCCTGCTTGATGTTTTTCCCAGGACAACCCGTGAATTAGCAAAAGATACAGGTAAAATGGTTGATTTACAGATAATTGGAGATGATACGGAAATCGACCGCAGAATTCTGGAGGAAATCCGGACCCCACTGATGCACCTTCTGAGAAACTGTATCGATCATGGTATTGAAAAACCTCAGCTGAGGAAAGAAAACCATAAACCGGAAAAAGGAAAGATTACTTTCACAGTGATGAGGCACGAAGACAATAGGGTGGAAATTACTGTGGCTGATGATGGAGGTGGAATTGACCTGGTTAAAATGAAAGCCGCTTATTTTAAGAATAATGGGATACCGGCTGATGAAACAGCTCATATTGACGATCAGACATTGTACGATTATATTTTCAGATCGGGTATTTCGACCAGCGAAGTGATTACCGACCTTTCCGGAAGGGGCCTCGGGCTGGCTATCGTCAATGAAAAGGTAGATCAGCTGGGGGGAACAATCACGGTCACTTCCAAACCCGGCCTGGGCACTGAGTTTATCATTCGCCTGCCGTTGTCTCTCGAAACCTTTCGGTGTGTTCGTGTTGGGGTTGGAGACCAGCAGTTCGTTATTCCCACCTTCAGGATTGAAAGGGTGTTACGACCCGCCAGAGAAGACGTTAAAACCGTGGAGAACAAAGCGGTTATCACTTACGAAAAGGAAAGAATCCCATTGGTCTTTCTCTCAGATATTCTTCAAATACCTAATAATGAGAATAGTAGTGCAACATTGCTCGTGTTGGTCCTTGGACAAAAAGAAGGGAAAATGGGATTTGTGGTCGATGACATGCTGGATGAAGAGGAAGTACTGGTAAAAAGGTTTAACAAACATATCACAAAGGTCAGGAATATCTCCGGGGCCACTGTGCTGGGTTCAGGAAGGGTTGTCCCCATTCTGAATGTTTCTGATTTGCTGAAATCGGCGCTGAATCATGTTAACCCGGTTATCAGGAGTGAAAATCCCATGAAAGAGAAGATTCATATATTAGTGGTGGAAGATTCCATTACCTCCAGGATGTTACTTAAAAATATTCTTGAAACTGCTGGTTATGAGGTAACTACAGCGGTTGATGGCATGGATGGCTTTACCCGGCTAAAGAAAGGTAGTTTCAAGGTGGTTGTTTCAGACGTGGATATGCCCCGGATGGATGGTTTTGAACTGACGATGAAGATCAGGTCTGATAATGAATTAGGCAGGATTCCGGTCATTCTGGTCACTGCACTCGCACGGCAGGAAGACCGGGAAAGAGGAATAGAAGTGGGGGCTGATGCCTATATTGTTAAGAGTAATTTTGACCAAAGCAATCTGCTTGAAGTGGTGGAACGGCTGTGTTAACTGTTGAATTCTGACAGGATTACAAACCCTGTCAGGGTTAAAATCCTAACCCCATGATAAAAGTCCTTATTGTCGAAGATTCCCGGGTGGTAAGAGAATACCTTCAATATATACTCGAAAATGATCCCGCAATCGAAGTGATAGGCAATGTGAGTAATGGAAAACTGGCATTGGAATTCCTGAAGGACCATCAACCGGATGTGATCACCATGGATATTGATATGCCGATTATGAATGGATTGGAAGCCACCCGGATGATCATGGCCACTTATGCTATTCCTATTATCATTGTTTCAGCCAGTCGAAATACCAACAATATTAAAACTTCGATGGAAGCGCTGGCAGCAGGTGCCTTGTCGGTCATTGAAAAACC
>JAPLDE010000069.1:24805-25907 GCA_026391855.1 Bacteroidota bacterium
GTAGTTACCCGAAAATATAAGACCAATAACAAAGAGCCGCAAAGTAAAAGGGTTGCAACCGAGATGCCCTCCATCCGGCAGTTGCAGAAAAAGAAAATAATTGTCATCGGCGTTTCTTCCGGCGGGCCACAGGTGTTGCATAAGATCTTCTCAGGGATTACCTCTCATTTCCCGTTACCTATTCTGGTTGTACAGCATATTTCCGAGGGATTTCTCCATGGACTCGTTAACTGGTTGGGAAACAACATGTTGATCCCAATATCTATAGCCAGGGAAAATGAGACGATTCAATCAGGTCATATTTATTTTGCACCGGATAATTGTCAGATGGGGCTGAACTCACGCAAAAACATCAAGCTGGTAAAACAGGAGGAAAAAAACGGGATTTGCCCCTCTGTGGCTTATCTGTTTCAGAGCGCAGCCAACGAATATGGGGAGGATTCCATCGCCATCTTGCTTACCGGCATGGGTTCCGACGGAGCGCACGATCTTAAGAAACTGCGAAATACAGGTGCCATCACCATCGCCCAGGATAAACAAAGTTCCCTGGTATTTGGGATGCCGGGGACAGCAGTTCAGCTGGATGCTGCAGGCTATCTTCTTAATCCTGAAGAAATTGCCGGTATTTTTAAAGATATGGAAAATATGTAAAACAAGCTTATCTGCTTTCATTTTATGAACACAAACAGTATAAATATCATGAGGACAATATTTATTGTTGAAGATAGCCCCACCCAGGCAGTGAAACTGGAATACCTCCTGAACGAAAAAGGTTACAGGGTAGTCATCGCTGAAAGTACTGAGGTTGCTCTCTCCAAACTAAACAGCCTGTTGCCTGACCTTATTATCAGCGATATTCTCATGCCGGGAAAGGATGGCTATTCCCTCTGCAGGGAGATAAAGAACAATCAGGAATTTAAGCATATACCTGTTATTTTACTTACCACTCTTTCGGAGTCAGAGAATATTCTGAAGGCCATTGAAGTGGGAGCAGACTACTATTTTCCAAAACCCTACGATGAAGAATATCTGCTCTCAAAGGTGGAGTCAATACTTTTATGGAGCAGCCCGGCCATTGACGGGAAAGAACCTGACTTCCTGG
>JAPLDE010000069.1:25996-43616 GCA_026391855.1 Bacteroidota bacterium
CTTGGTGAAAGAAAGCAACTGACCAACCTGCTGGTTTCCGCTTATGACCATATTAAAATTGACAATAAAAAACTCAAAGAAGCCCAGCGGCAAATTAACCACCTGAACAAACATCTGTACGATAAGGTAATAGAAAGAACAGCTTCATTACAGGCTGAAATTGAGGAAAAAAACAAAATACAGTCAGAACTGAGATCACTGAATGCTTTCAACGAATCTTTATTAAGCACTCTCCCTTTTGCTATCGATATTGTAGATGAAAAGGGGACTGTATTATTCTTTAATAAGGTATTTGAAAAGATGACCGGTGGGGATATCATGGGTAAAAACTGCTGGGAATTGTATAAGGATGATAAGCAGCAATGTACTCATTGTCCTTTAAGAAAAGAGATCAGGACAGAAGAAACGAAAAAGATTGAATCACAGGGGATGATGGGAGGAAGAACATTCGAGATCAATCATTCAGGGATCATCTTTAATGAAAAAAAGGCCATCCTTGAAGTCTTTCATGATGTCACTGATTATAAACTGACAGAGCAGGTTCTGCGTGAAAGTGAATCAAAACTATCTGAAGCACAGCGGATCGCACATATCGGAACTTGGAATTACGATGTAGTCGAAGACAAAGTTGTCTGGTCACCTGAAATTTTCAGTATTACCGGTTTAGACCCCGGCCAGGGAGCGCCCGCATTGAAGGATCATCAGAAATTTATTCATTCCGATGATTTGACTGAGTTTGAAAATCTGGTTCAAAGAGGGATCAAAGAGGCGCTCCCGTTTAGTTATGAATTCCGGATCAATACTCCCGATGGAAAGTTAAAATGGGCATGGGCTATCGGGAAGGCAATCAGGAATGAGAAAGGAGAGGCGACACAGTTATATGGAACGGTGCAGGATATCACAGAAAGGAAGCGGTCTGAGATCCTTCAGCAGGCCTTATACCGCATTGCCCGGATGGCTGTGGATACCAGCAACCTGAATGATCTGTACAAACAGGTTCATGAAGTCATTATGGGTATTATTCCGGCAAGAAATTTCTATATAGCCTTGTATGATGAAGCTTCAAACATAGTAAGCTTTCCTTATTTCTCTGATGAAGTGGACAGCCCGCCACCGACCGGACCTCTTCGTAAGGGGATGACTGAATTTGTCATACGGACCGGGAAGGCCCTGTTTGGCGATAAAGTGACCATGGAAAAGCTTATAAAGGATGGTGTTATGCAAATAATTGGGGAGCCGGCAGCCACCTGGCTCGGGGTTCCCATGATACTGGAGAACAAAACCATTGGCGTTATGGCGGTTCAGCATTATTCGGATCCTTGTGCCTATCAGCTGCGGGACCTGGAGATGCTGGGATATGTATCAACTCAGGTGGCAACCGTTATCCATAAAAAACTGGTGGAATCAGAATTAATTAAAGCCAAGGAAACTGCAGAAGCGTCCAGCCGCCTGAAATCCTCCCTCCTGGCCAATATGAGCCATGAACTCAGAACCCCTATGAATGGCATCCTCGGGTTCTCCGAACTGCTTTCCGAATCGCTCCCGGATCCCATTCAGAAATCTATGGCAAGTAATATCCTTCTCTCAGGTCACCGCTTAATGACTACCCTGGATTCCATTATGGACCTTTCTCAAATACAGGCAGATAAGAGAATGTTGAAACCCGAAATGGTTAATCTTTCCGATGAATGCCGGTCAGTGCTTCAGAAATTCAATCAAAAAGCTGTAAATAAACAACTTACCTTAAAGGAGAATTTCTTAACTGAAATTTATGTGAATGTTGACAGGAGTATTTTAAGGAAAATTATCGATAACCTGGTTGACAATGCCATTAAATTCACCCTTTATGGTACGGTTACCATCACGATCGATCAGGAAAAATCTTCAGAAGGCGACTGGGCATTGATCAGGGTTACCGATACCGGAATTGGGATTGAAAAAGAAAACTATGAGATCATTTTTGAAGAGTTCCGTCAGCTGAGTGAGGGTTTTGGCAGGTCTTTCGAAGGCAGTGGGCTGGGATTGACATTATGCAAAAAGTTCCTCGACCTGATAAATGGTGAAATAACCGTAGAGAGTATCCCGGGGCAGGGTTCTTCTTTTACCGTCCGCCTGCCGGTATCTCAGGAAACAAATGAATATTTTCCTGATAAGAAAAAAATTCCTGATGAAGTGACCGGTCATACAGCTAAATCAGATTTGTTAACCCATGCCGGCAAACCTTTTGTCCTTATCGTGGAGGACAACGAACTGAACATCCAGCTGATCAGGATATACCTGGAGGATGATTACCTGACCGATGCCTGTCTGGATGGTGAAACAGCCATTAACATGGTGGAAAACAAACAATATGATGCCATTTTAATGGATATCAACCTTGGTGAAGGACTGGATGGTGTAGATACATCGCTTGAAATAAGAAAAATAAAGGGGTATGAAAACCGGCCGGTCATTGCCATTACCGGGTATACTACCACTGAGGAAAAGATGAAGATCCTTTCAAATGGTTGCTCCCATTATCTGCCCAAACCCTTCAATAAAGAAGATCTGCTTTTAGCGTTAAAACTAGCGCTCGAATAGGTGTGCTTTTACATCAGGATGAATTTCTTCATAGCAATGCCTTCCTGCGATTGTACCATAATGAAATAAATCCCGGCAGCTTGTCCGCTCAGGTCTATGGCAGTGTTTTTACCATCCCAGCTTATCTGTTTGATGACATTCCCTGAGGGATTGGTGATTGTGATAGTGGAAGAACTGTATTTACCTGGTTTTGTGGAGAAGAGATTAACTATTCCATGACCGGGGTTGGGGTAAATCCGGATATTTGATGACTGGTCGTATTGGCTTGGTACACTGTTAATTATGGGAGCGTCGGCAAATACTACCATGTTGCAGGCAACATCCAGCGCCGGGTTGAACCCGTCAGAACAATCGGTACAGGTTACGCCCGTAACACAGTTGGGGTTATTCGGATGGCACAGGTCCAGGTAGTCGGGAAAGAAAACATATCGCAACTCGGCAGTTCCGGAAGAAATATAGGGAGTCATATCGTAATCGAACCACTGGGCAATGGCCCCCGGGCACCACCCTGCACGCGGATAATACCAGGTCCCGTTCTGCGGCTGGCACCCGTCAGGGTTAGGATTACAAACATACCAGTTATGTTGCTCAAAAGTCTCTGCTCCGTTTACCCAAATGTGGTGAGTGGCTTCATAAAACTCTGCTGCATTGCTCGTATTTAATGATCCCCAGCCATGGCCGGTAGAAACCAGCTTTAACTTTGCGGCGGCGATACTGTCAGGAAAAACGAAATTTTTCACTTCCACCGGTTGCAGGTTGGCATAGTCTCCAAAAGGGTAATAATCCTTCCAGATGTTATAAATACTGCTGTAGCAGTGAAGAGGGTAACCTGCACTGTAATGAAGATCCAGTTTATAAATATACCCGTTATCCAGGGTTGAACAGTTAAAACGGAAGGCAATTTTCCCGCTTAGCAACGACATATAATCGGTAAGGTCAATGTTGTGTGAACATGCCTTGCTATAAGGTGTAATATAATGGATAATTTCATGCCACACTCCGTCATGGCCTTTCGCATCTACACTGGCTATTCTGTCATACTCACCACATCCTCCGGTAGGACAACTTACTGATAGTGTGGCTGTTATTCTGTCGAAAGCACCCACAAAGCTGGGTAATTCTGACTCAACCGTAAGGGAAGGAACATCGGTATTCAACCAGAGTCCCTGGGCGGCGGTGATTTCTTTGTCCATCGTATCCGGCACTATGGTAAAAGCTACATTTTCAGTGGCAGTACTGCCATAGTTATTCGCTGAAACAACAGCCATGGAATAAGTCCCATAAGCAGGCGGTGTCCACCAGGCGGTGAAGTGTCCGTTTGCATAAGAATGGGAAGGAATGGTAACACCATCGATCACAAAATATAATCCTGTGACATCGAAGAGTTCCGGATAAGTGATGGTGGAAATGGCCGCCAATTGCATCTTTTTGAGTACAGGCATATTAACATCTCCGGCCAGCGGGCTGCGGATATCAATAACCGGTGTATGGGTTACCGGATCGATCACTGAAAATGAATTGATAACAGGGGATGCGGTATCATATTGCGCATTACCGTTTTGTATAGCTTTAACGACTATGTCCCCCTCGGTTCCGGTCAGGGTAATCATATCGTTGGCAATGGTAGCCGGGCCGGAAACAATCTCAAAGGACACCGGTAGCCCTGAAGTCGCGCTTGCCGTGATCTGAAAGGGCGGGGTAGTGGTGAGTTTGTTTGGGATCTGCGGGAAGGAGATGGCCTGGTAGCCTGTGTTCAATGTTCCGTTAAAATTGGAAGTAGCTCCGTTCATGGCAAAGTTCATCAGGTCGGCATCACGCTGACCGCCGCCAACCTCAGAAATAAGTTTGGTAATCGAGGTGTTATTCCCCCCGGGAACTCCCTGGTTGAATTTGTAATATAATTGAAGCCCGGTTTCAGTCCCCGTCAGTTCATTGGTCATTAAATCCTGGATCTCTGTTTGTGAAAGAGCTGTATTCCATAGACTTACCTCATCAATACGGCCACCATAAACAAAATTATACCCGCTCAGCAGACTCTTACCTATCCCAAAAGGAACCGCCGCATCATTGATCACACCGGTGGCCGTATGAGTACCTTTCAGGAATCCGTTTACATAAAGCGTAACAGAGGTGCCGTCATAAACCCAGGCAAAATGTTGCCACATCTGGGGAATGATCGTATTGGCAGGCGCTTTATACTCATAAAGTCCTGTTGAACTCCTCAGCCGGCATTCAATCTCTCCGTTGTTCAGAATGATCATATAAAAACCCTGCCCTCCTGAACGCAACCCAAACATACCCTGGCCGTAACCCAATGCATCGGTATAAAACCAACCCGTCATGGTTATCGCAGTTGAGTTTAATACATACTGTGACGCTCCGTTCAATATGGCAAAATCGTCAACTTTGTCGAAATGAAGATATTGATTCGACTGGGAATAAAGAAAGAATGGAAATAACACCAGGATAAAAACCAGGCGGATCTGTTGGTAAAGTGCTTTCATTGGTTTGTATTTATTTAAAGATAAAGATATGAATTTCGACTGGACCTTAATTAGGGATCCACCAGATTTTAACGTCCGGTGATTCACCTCCCTGCCGTTGAACGGCATCGGTATAATTTTTTGTGTTGTACATTGCCTCCGATTGCGGGTAAGGGAACCTGAAATGGTTAATTGCATCCCCTTCCCTGGGCAGCAGTTTAATCCTGCGGGCTTCGGCATAGGCTTCTGAAGGCTGCCTGAAAGCATCAAGCCAGCGCTGGGTGTAAATAAACTTTAACCTCTCATCATCGGTGGTGGCATTCCATAACCCAAAATGATTGAGTACGGTGGAAACGTCTATATTTGCCGGGATATGGATCATTTCAGGGAATTTCATCCCCGATAAAGGCAGTTTCGAGTTGTCTGCCACCATTTTCCACCATTCTACCGAAGCATTAATGCCATTCATGTACTCAATTTCAGCGGTGCTCTTGTTCACAACTACTCCTATCCCCCTTTCATAAGCCTCTGCCTTAAGAAAATGTACTTCAGCACCGGTCATCAGGATAACAGGAACATTATCCTCGTCCCTGATCAGGAAATAATTAAACGGTGAATAGATACACTCCTCCCCTTTCAAACCGAAGGAACCTACCTGGTCCCTGTGCTCACCATAAGGAATACCGCCGGAAGGAAGGGTATTCCCATCAGGGATCTGCGGATAAGGAGCCCATTTATTGGTATTATTCGTCTCAAAAAAGATATAGGCCCGCGGATCAAATATTCCGCTTCCGTCTGAACTGTCGTTCACCGATAACTGGTGCCACAGGTTGGAACCCATTCTCAGGTTCTTTTGCTCCCTGAAAGCCCAGTTCACCGACTGATTTTTAAACCCTATGGAAGAAGGCCATAAACAAGCGCTTTCCAGCACAGGAGCCAGGATATCGTAGCCCAGCAGAACCATCTTGTGGTTATCAAGTATGTCTTTAATAATCTCACCGGCCAGTGCAGCCTCTTTTTCCGACATCCGCATGGCATATCTCAGCCTCAGGGAGTTGGCAAATTTTTTCCACTTTACCAGGTCACCATTGAAAAGCTTGTCAAAGGTCTTAAAAGTGTTGAAAGGTTCCTCAACATCAGCCGGATTGATATTCTCATCGGCCCATTTTAACTCGTTAAGCAGGAAAAGATAGATTTCCCGCTGTGTATCGTATTTGGGATGAAGCAAGGCCAGGTTCTGATAACCATAACCGGCTTCTGTGAAAGGAATATCACCGAAATAATCCGTCAGCTTGAACGTCTTGTAAGCCAGCACTACCTTCAACATGGCTTTCATATTGTTCAGGCCTGCAGTAGAAGGGTCCTTGGCTGAAAACCGGTCTTCCAGCTCCCGGATTTCAGCCAGGGCATCATAGTAATTCGACCAGACGCTCTTTATGCCTATTGATGTGGCACTTCCCCAGGCACTACTGGTCAATGCAGCTTGTTGGGTCTGCTTGTACAGGATCTCATTTTGAAGGTACATCTGTTCGTCACCGGTAAGGACCAGCGAACCAATGATCCCGTTGAAAAGGGAACCGTCACTGGCCGTGGTAAATCCGTCGGGGTCCTTGTTGATCTCCTCGAAACCCTTGGTACAGGAAAAGAACAAAACTAACACCGGGAACAATGCAAGAAAAAATATATGTTTTGTTTTCATAATCAAATAGTTAATCGAACTAGAAATTGGCACTTACACTAAAGATCACAGACCGGGTACCGGGGTAAGAAGCCCATTCGAAACCCTGGGCGTTGCCCGAGCCCATTAGTCCTTCCGGATTGATCTTGTCGGGGAGCGTAGTATAAATATAGAACAGGTCACGGCCGGTAAGCGAAACGGTCAGACTCTGGACAACTTTTTGTTTAGTCAGGATTTTTGGAGGGAAAGTATAGGAAAGGGAGATTTCCCTCATCTTAACCCATGTATTCTCGAGTATGCCTGGTTTTGACAGTAACCCCTGTCCCCAACCCCCTGCATTGGGCAGGTATTTGTAATAGTAATGCACAACGGTGGTATTGGGTGTGCCATCCTGATGAACACCCTCCAGAATTACCCCTATATTACTTGTATTCCCGTCCGGATCGGTATAGGGCAACCCGCCTCCATCCCGCTCCTTCAGGGTTTGCGGACTCTGACCGGTCTGAAGTCCGATCACATAGGAACCGCAATAAATATCACCTCCCCATTTGGTGTCTACCAGGGTGGTTAAACGGAAATTGTTGTAAGTGAGCTCAGTAGTCCATCCTGCAGTAAAATCGGCCGAGGCATGCCCGATGGGAACTCGGTCGGTGGTTACCAGATACTTGGTCCCGGCATCGTTGACAATTCGGTTACCCTTTTTATCATACACATAATCCCAGCCAAAAATAGTCCCGTATTCATCCCCTACATTTACCAGCATGGCAGGCCCGTTATCACCCCAGATGTCTGCCAGGGTGTAATTGTTGGCAAAATCTCCAAGGCTTACGATCTTACTCCTGTTTCGGGCAAAGGTGAGTCCGGTTTTTAAAATGACCTTGTTTGTTTCAATGGGAACGGTGTTCAGTACTATTTCAATCCCCCTGTTTCCGATAACTCCCTCATTGATCCTGATAAAACCGGCTCCGGAGGTAATGGGAATGGGCAGGGTGATGATCTGGTCAAATGACCGGGAATGATAATAAGTAACATCCAGGTCAATCTTATTGTCGAAAAGTGCAATATTTATTCCTGCCTCGTAAGTGTTAACCCTTTGTGGTTTAAGGGTATATGGAGGAATGACACTAGGATAGTAAGAGGATTGTGAAGCCCCGAAAAAGCTGGTGGTATAGTAAAACTCTGTTTGGTAAGGGTCGAGGTCGGAGGCGGTTTGAGCCACACTGCCCCGTATCTTCAAAAAGTCAAGCCAACGGAACCTGCTTGGCAATCCAAAAGCATCGCTGGCAATAAAACTCAGGGTCAATGAGGGATAAAAGTATGAATTGTTATTCACCGGCAGGGTTGACGACCAGTCATTCCTGCCCGTGATATCAGCAAATAAATACGAGTTAAATGACAGATTCAGAAAAGAATAAATTGAATTGGTCCTTCTCCTGCTGAAATCTTCTTTCGCTGCCACATCGGTCAGAAGATTTCCTGCCTGATCTACATAGGAATGGCCGGCGCTGTCAATATAGGTTGTCTCGGTATAATTCAACAGGGAATACATATTGGGATAATACCACTTTCCGGAACGGCCGTCAACTGAATAATAATTTCGTTGCCAGGTGCTTCCACCGGCCGAGAATTTTACATTGAACTTTGAATGGAGGATGTTCTCCTTTGTGGCAGTGATAAGAAAATCACCGTTATCAGAAAAATCCCGCTGAAGTGAACTGGAATAACCCCCATTGGTAAGTCCAACAACGTCAATGGGCTTTATCTTTGTCTCGAAATGGCTCAGGGTGAAATCCTTGCCTGTCCTCACCAATAAGTTCAACCAGGGAGTAATATCGTAGATCAGAGAAAGAGAGCCCAGGTATTTATCCCTGTCGAGGGTGGTATTATTGTTATAATAGTTCCACCAAATTGTAGGGCTCACATAAAGATAAGGGTAATCTGTCATCGGGTTCTGGGCTCCGCCTGCAAGGGTATAGTTGGCCTTGTCTTCGCCCTGGTAACTTCTCGGCCAGGAATACAGCAGTCCTTTGTTGATGGAGTTTTGATCTTCCCCTATCACCGGACTGTTCAACCGATTGTATTTAATGTAGGAGACCGATAGTTCTGCCCTGACTTTATCAGAGACTTTCAGGTTACCGGCCAGGTTAACGGTGGTTTGGTTGGAGTTGCTGTTCTCTATAATGGGTTTCTGGTCCTGGCGGGTAATGGAAACCCTCATGGTCCCGTTTTGTCCGCCTCCCGAGGCAGAAATATTATGGGTCATGGTGTATCCGTCATGAAAGGGCATTTTGAGGTTATCCGGCTGGGGCGACCAATAGCGCATTTTCCCGTCCCACCATTTAATCAGCTCCCCTTTCATCTCAGGACCCCAGGATACACCTCCTCCGTAATTACCGAACTCAGCAACACTGGATGAGGTCTGGCCCGCCTGGTTTATCACCAGGTGATCGGTACTGTATGTGCCCGGGTATTGTAAGGTGTCACCGGCTGCATTGGTCGGAAAGGTAGGAGGCGTAAAGGAAATGGGACCCCCTGCACCATACTTGTTTTGCACCGCCCTGTAACGGTAAGGATGGGTAACTTTCATGGTCACATTATAGCAAACACCTATCCCTTTTTGTTGAGAACCCCTTTTGGTAGTGATAAGAATCACTCCGTTGGCCCCTCTCGAACCGTATAAAGCCGAAGCCGCACCCCCTTTCAGAATGTTGTAACTCTCAATGTCAAAAATATTCAGGTTGTTGAGAGAGTTCCCCCAGTCAACCCCACGCCCGATACTGGTTAATCCTGGTGTGTTTTCTATGGGAACACCATCAACCACTATCAACGGCTGGTTGTTAGCAGAGATATTGTTATTCCCCCTGATAACAATACGGGTCGAACCTCCCTCTACCCCGTCGTTGTTTGACACTACAACACCGGCCGAACGACCGGTTATCCCGCTGATCACATTCGCTGTGTTTGACCGGATCATAATGTCTCCACTGATCTGCTGGGTGGAAAAACCCAGCTCCCGCTTCTGCCGGTTAATACCCAGGGCTGTAACCACTACCTCTTTCAGCTCTTTCGAAGTAACCTGCAACACAACATCAATCACTGTCTTGCTGCCAACTCCAACCTCCGTCGATATAAAGCCAATACACGAAAAAACCAGGATATCATCCGCTTTAACACCTTTGAGCGTGTAAGCCCCGTTGATGTCCGCAGTGGTCCCTACTGTCTTGTTCTTTATGTGAATATTTGCCCCGGGAATACCCAGGTTATCAGCTCCGGAAATAACCTTGCCGCTGACTGTAAGCTGCTGGGACTGAGTTGCTAATGAAAAAATTGTGAATACAAACAGAAGGGTTAGCTTTCTCATCATACAGGAAAAATTTAGTTATCCTTATCTTAGAAAGGTTAATTGAAAGATGAGTACAAACCTACATAAATTTTCGAAAATGTGACCTTGGTTAGAAAAGGATATGAGCAAGTTTTTAAACATTTCAAAAAATTTTCTGATTTTTCAACTAACATACTTAAAATTATTTTAAACCTATAATGTCTTTGACAAAAATTTATCGAACATTTAAGAATTAATATCCTAATGATAACATTATCAGCGCATTAGGAAAAATTTTAGAGCTTAACGATACATGTATGTTTAATAATGAAGGAGTAAAACTGTTTTTATATCAGTTATTGCTATTTTTGTCCCCCTCCTTAAATATTCTGGTATAAAACCATATAACTCAATATAGTTAATTTATGAAGAAATTTTTATTTTTAAGCACTCTAACCATTTTATTAACAGGGTTTTACTTGGAAACCTATCCCCAAATCACCGTTTTTAGCAGCGGCTTTGAAAACTGGACCGGGAACATTCCCACCGGTTGGATGGGTACTAAAACGACCCTGAATGCCGATAGTGTGAGTCCATACACCTCCGGTGTCTATTCCGGGAACTTTGCCGTCAGGTTGAGAAACGGATCCTCTACCCACAAAAGATTTACTTCTCAGCCGGTATCTGTGATCACCGGTACTACCTATACAATCACATTCTGGGTCAGGGGACATGGCAATATCCGGACCGGATTGTACGACGGACGCGCCTCCGGAAGCGGGTACGCCACCTATAATACCTACATCAATGTGTATTCTTCCGACTGGACCCAGCAAGTACAAACCATTACTGCAGCCAACACGACTCCTCTGGCTGAATTCATCCTCTCCGTTCAGTCAACCTACAGTGACCTGGAACAACTCCAGGTGGATGAACTGACCATTACCAGTAACGTCCCCCTCCCACCATCAATAGCTCTTTCTATAACAGCACTTTATATTTTGGCTCGGGTATCCTCACCTTTTCTGTCCAGGGATTTAATGTCGGTGTCTCCGGAACAGGTGTCAATGGTCATGTTCAGGGTATGATGGACGGACTTCCTTATGGCACCTATTATTCAACGGCTCCGGTTGTGTTATCAGGACTGACAACGGGTGATCACACCCTGATCCTTTACCTGGTTGATAATGCAAATATCCCGCTCACTCCGGTCGTTTCAGATACGGTTATCTTCTCAGTAAGTGTAACCCCACCAAATGTACACAGTATCTATGAGATACAATATACAGCAGATGATTCAGGTAACTCTCCCTATGCCGACCAGGAGGTGACCACCGGGGGTATCGTTACCGCCACTTTTTCGCTGGGATACTTCATTCAGTCTGGCTCCGGCCCCTGGAGCGGCCTGTATGTATACGACAATATCCATCATCCGCTGGTTGGCGACAGTATCCTTGCCGTGGGAACCGTAAAGGAATATTTCAGCATGACCGAACTAAACCTTGTCACTTCTATGGTGGTCTATTCCGGGTTTACTCCCCCTACGCCTTCTCCGGTAAACTGTTCGGAGGTGAATGCCGAAGAATGGGAAGGGGTATTGGTATCCGTCGCTATGGTCAATTGTGTCAACCCCTCTTATGGAACAGGAATATGGCAGATCCAGGACGGCAGCGGTACGACCCTGGTACACAACCTCTTGTATTCTTATACTCCAACCCTTGGTGAATACTATGATGTTACCGGATGTGTTTACTTCACTTTTAGTGAATTTCGCATCGAACCCCGTTCGGAAGCCGATATTACTCATCATGTCAGTTATATTTATGGCTATAATGCCCATCCCGTTAACAGCACTATCCCTATAGGCCCTATTCACCTGAGTAAAAACATAAGCGGAATTGAGACTTCCATAGCAGATCAGACCGGTATGGAGTTCATCGCCGGATCTTCATGGGCAAACGGGGTCTGGTATGGAAATACGCACAATGAAACAAATTCTTCATTGGTAACCCTTGACCCTGAAACCGGAACCAGGTCTTTTATAGGGTATATGGGCTATCAGTTCACTGATATTGCTTACGACTGGACTACCCAGATTATGTATGGCATCTCTTATGATGGTTCTTATACCTGGTTACATTCAGTTGACCTGAATACCGGTGAAACGACATTGATCGGATATATCGGGAGTATTCTCGGGATCGGATTGGGTTGTGATCAGAACGGGGACCTGTATATGGTGGATTTATCAAATGATGCCCTGTACTACATCGACAAATATTCCGGTTCACCTGAATATATCGGCGATATAGGCTTTGATGCCAACTATGCCCAAAGCATTGAATTTGACAACCAGACATTTACAATGTATTACACCGCCTACGATGATACCTATGGCGGACAATTCATGACCCTTGACCTGACTTCCGGGAACGCAACCCTGGTGTATGCTTTCGACGGAACCATGGAAGTTACGGGCCTGGCCATTCCAAACGAACCGTTATCAGGGGGACTGACCCATGACGCGGGAATTTCCGCTATCCTTTCTCCCTTTGGCGAAGGGAGCTGGGGATTGGCAGAACCGGTTACCGTTACCATTCAAAATTATGGAACGGCAAGCCTTGGCTCAGTTCTGGTTTCATATTCAATAGACAATAACACACCTGTTGTTGAGACATGGTCGGGCTTCCTGCCGGCTGGTGCTACAGTAAATTACACTTTTTCTCAAACAGTGGCCCTGCCCCTGAACAATGTCGATTACTCCCTGCTGGCCTGGACAGATCTGCCCGGCGATATTGATGAAAAAAATGATACAGCCTACGCCCTGGCAATCGATACCAATAGTGTCTATTGTGCGGTGGAAGCTACAATATGCGATGAATTTATCAGCAGGGTGCAGTTTTTAACTATTGATAATGTAACAGGCTGTTCACCAGGTGGGTATGCTGATTATTCCGGACAATCAGTCATTATGGATCACGGTCAGACAGCTATTGTTACAATCACTAATGGCCCCCCTGTTTACACTTATGATTATTGTGGTATTTGGGTCGACTGGAACCATAATGCTGATTTTACGGACGAGGATCCGATTACAGTAACCGGGGGGATAAGTTTTTATTCTGCCGACATTACTGTTCCTGATGATGCCTTGCCGGGTCCTGCCAGGATGAGGGTACGAATTACCTATAACATCACTCCTTCTCCTTGTGGTACAAACTCTTATGGAGAAGCAGAAGATTATACCATTGTCGTTACTAACCCTGAAACAATTGATGTCGGTGTCACCGCTATTATTTCACCGGTCTCCTCTGCAGCACTTTCCGCTGCCGAACCAATAAGCATAATGGTGAAAAATTTTGGAAATGTACCGGTCTCTGACATCCCCGTTTGGTATACCATCGATGGAGGTGCAATGGTGGTTGAAGGAATTTTTGAAACCTTGCAACCACTTGATTCACTGATTTATACATTTTTACAGCCGGGTGATTTTTCCCTGGAAGATCATACCTATTCCCTGCTGGTATCAACAGCCTTACTACTGGATGCGAACCCGGCCAATGACCCCTTCCTCCTTCCCATTACTCACCCTGCCCCGCTGAGCCATATCATTACCAGTGCCCCTGTGCTGGAAACCTGCCCCGGATCACTTTCTGTTCCCCTGATCATTCAGAATGGCGATGGGATCGCCTCCCTGTCGCTGACCCTCGGATTCGATTCTGCTGTATTGAGTTTTTCCGGTTTTCAAAACCCTAATCCACTCCTCTCTGAGGGGTTTTTGATCGTTAATGCTACAGGATCACAGGCATTAATGGGCTGGTATTCAATTTACCCGGTTACAATTAGTGAAGATACATTGCTGGAATTGTTGTTCACTGCGCAAACCGGCTATAGCTCACTGACTTGGATTACCCAAAATACAGGAGCCTGTCAGTACACTGATATTGATAACCTTTCACTTCCGGCTGTTTTTGTTGATGGTTCAGTCACTGTATCCGGTTGTTCAGGTATTAACGGGACTTATACCTATAATAATCCGGTTGAAAGTGTGCTCAGTCAGGTTACCGTGAAATTAAAACAAGCCAATGCAGTTGTAGATCAAACGATTACAGATGAACTGGGTAATTATGGGTTTAACGGCATTACCATGGGATCTTATGTTTTGGAGGCAATTACTGACAAAGCTGCGGGTGGTTTCAACTCATCGGATGCGTTGCTGGTTCTGAGACATTTTACCGGTTTGAACTTTTTAACAGGGATGTACCTGATCGCAGCCGATGTTGACGGAAGTGGTTATGTAAATGCCGGCGATGCACTTCTGATAGCCAAACGCTTTGTCGGACTGATCCCTTCTTTCCCGGTCGGCGACTGGTATTTCCCGAATGATACGGTCGATCTGCCTTTTAATACAATTGTCAGTCAGGCTGCCAAAGGATTGTGCTACGGTGATGTTGATGGTTCGTACCATCCTGCTGTAAAAAGTCAGCCAGGTGTGAATTTGATGATGAAAGGAATTTCCCCTGTTAATATGTATGACAGGGTGGAATTACCCTTATATGTAGAGGAAAATGCTGAAGTAGGTGCGGTATCCCTGGTTATCAGGGTTACAGATAATTCGGTCAGACTGCTTGATGTGAAATCGGAGGATGAAGGAAATATTATGTTCAACACAATTGGAAAGGAATGGAGAATTGCCTGGTATGGATTGAAAACCAAATATTTACAAGCCGGTGACGTGTTGTTGACCCTGGTGATCCAACCCGGTGAAGATGAAGGGTCTCTTTTTGGCAAGGACTTTCTGATCCCGGAAGGACCCAGCGAATTGGCCGACCCGGCAGGACTTGTTTTACCGGATCTATCGCTCTCGTACCCTTGCCTTGTAAAGGAAAATAATGTCTTTTCCCTTGGCCAGAACCAGCCAAACCCGGTGACCGGTCAGGCTGTAATTCCATATTACCTGGCGGAAGACGGACAGGTTTCCCTGAGAATAACAGATATGCTTGGCAGGGAAGTAATAACCTTGATGAATGAATTCCAGTCAGCCGGAGAACACAGGGTATCAGTCCCTGACAAGGTTCTTTCTGAGGGTGTATATACTTATTTTTTAAGTGTTAACAACGGAAAGACCGGCTTCAGGGATGCAAAGAGGATGGTGGTAAGGTAATTCTTGCCTAAAAACCTTACTTTTGTACCTCATTTCATTTGAACCGCATTAAACCGGCAGGTTATTGAACCCTGTCCCTCAAAATCCCATACAAACCGACAAAGCTGATGCAAAGGATCAAAATAATGCTGCCTGCATATAATGAAGCACTTTCATTACCTCCTTTGCTGGACAAAATAGAAGCGGTGAAAAACAACTTTCACCTGAACCTGGAGTTACTGGTGGTGAATGACGGCAGTACGGATTCTACGGTTAATGTTGTTGAACGGTTCAGGGTGGAAAGAAATTGGGTGAAACTGCTTGACCTTCAGCCTAACCGGGGTTTGGCAGGCGCTATGAGAGAAGGCCTGAAGGAAGCAGTCCGGGATATGGCGGATGAGGATATCCTCATCACTATGGATGCTGACAACAGCCACAACCCGGCGCTCAGCTTCCGGATGATCACGCAGATCAGGGAAGGCAGCGATATTGTCATCGCTTCCCGTTACAGGGCAGGGGCAAGGATAGTAGGACTTACCCGTTTTCGCAGGTTTCTCAGCTCCGTCGCCGGTTATTTGTTCAGAATATTTGCTCCGTTTAAAGGAGTTAGAGACTATACCTGCGGTTATCGCGCCTATAAAGTCGCCTTAATCAAAAAAGCACAAGATTACTATCAGGAAGATTTTATTAGGCAGCAGGGATTTGGCTGTATGGCTGAAATATTGCTGAAGATGCGCCGGTTCCGCCCGGTCATACATGAACTGCCGTTCATCCTCAGGTACGACCAGAAACAAGGCGAGAGCAAAATGAAGGTGTGGAAAACCATCCGTCAAACACTCTCACTGATTCTTTCTAATCATTAAACCGCTTTTATGCCTAAGGCCCTCTTCATCTTTGGTACCCGCCCCGAAGCAATAAAACTGGCTCCCCTGATCAGGGTCTTTGAAGAGTCCGGTATGTTTTCCGTAATGACCTGTGTCACAGCCCAACACAGGGAAATGCTTGACCAGGAATTGAAATTTTTCAATATTCTTCCTGATTTTGACCTTAACCTGATGCAACCAAATCAGAGCCTCTTCCAGGTTACCGCTAACGCAATCATCAAACTTGAAAAAGTTTTCGAAGAGGCTCACCCCGACCTGGTTTTTGTTCAGGGTGACACAACTTCTGTGTTTGCCGGTGCCCTGGCAGCCTTTTATAAAAAGATATTGGTGGCCCATGTGGAGGCCGGCCTGCGTACCTATGACAAATACTCACCCTTCCCGGAGGAAATGAACCGCCTCCTTACCAGTAGACTCAGCGATTTCCATTTCGCTCATACCATGCAGGCAAAACAAAACCTGAACAGGGAAGGGATCAACCAACATATCTATGTGGTAGGTAACACGGTGATTGACGCATTAAAACTCGGCCTTTCCATTATCAACCATGACGACCGGCATTATCAGAATTACTTTAGCTTCCTTGACAGCCATAAAAAAATGATCCTGATCACCTGTCACAGACGGGAAATTTTCGGAACACAATTTATTGATATCTGCCAGGCATTCAATACCCTGGCCAACAATAACCCGGATGTCGAAATGGTATACCCTGTTCACCTCAACCCGAATATTAAAGAGGTTGCCCACCAGCTTCTTACTGCCCCGAATATCAAACTGATAGAGCCGGTCGGGTATCCATATTTTATCTGGCTCATGAATAAATGCCATTTGGTGCTCACCGACAGCGGAGGCATTCAGGAAGAAGCCCCTGCTCTTGGTAAACCCGTATTGGTCCTCAGAAATGTAACAGAACGTATGGAAGGCATCGAAGCAGGTACGGCAAAACTGACAGGAACAAAAACAGAGAATATTGTCCGGGACACACAGAACCTCCTGGATGACCCAATTGCCTGTCAGAGAATGGCTAAAGCCATAAACCCATACGGTGACGGCAATGCCTCCCGTAAAATTCATGATATTCTCGAAGCAATTTTCTGATAGCTTACTGCATTTGATACGTAGACTGTAAGTTTCACCAGGGGCCACAAAGAACCAACACAAAGTTGCACGGAGATTTCATTAGAGGACAAAACGTTTTATCCCGTTCTTTAAAGAGACATTATAGAAGTTCAGCAGAAGCCCGACTTCATAACCTCCTAAGCGCAAGTATGTGAGTACCTGTGCTTTATGCACTTCATTAAGATATTCAACTGTCTTTAATTCAATCACCACCCTGTCTTCTATCAGTAAATCAATCCGGTAACCATGGTCAAGTTTCAGGTCTTTGTAAATTCAGAACTCCTGACATCATGAAGTAAAAATAATAGTTTCAGGGTATTTTATCGCAAAAATAAAATGCGGTAAATTTGCCTATGCAGCTATCATTACCAATTTTCCCACCAGACTCCAAACTAATCAATGATCAGCTTG
>JAPLDE010000260.1:0-3594 GCA_026391855.1 Bacteroidota bacterium
TTTCGGTCCAAAGATACTAACCTTATTGGTATCGTGACCAAATCCGGCCCCTTCATCACGCAATGAATTCAAAACGATGAGATCAAGGTTTTTATTCTTCAGCTTATCCATGGCATGTTGAGTTTCCCTGTCCGTTTCAAGGGCAAAACCTACCAGCAACTGGTGACTGGCTTTTATTTTTCCCAGGTTTGAAAGGATGTCAGGAGTGGGAACAAGATCAAGCAGGAGGTGTTTCTTTTTGTCTTTTTTTATTTTGACGGAAGCCGGGTTTTCAATGGTATAGTCGGCAACAGCAGCTGCCATGATGGTAATATCCATATCCGGAAAGAAGTCCAGGCAATGCCGGTTCATTTCTGCTGCCGATACTACATCTATCCTTTTAACCGCCCTGTTTAGAGTATACTGAGCAGTAGGTCCGGTTAGCAGTGTAACAGCTGCGCCCATTTCTGCAAGGGTATCGGCCAGGGCAAATCCCATTTTACCGGTTGAGAAGTTACCGATAAACCTGACAGGGTCAATTTTTTCGTAAGTGGGTCCGGCAGTGATGAGAATTTTCTTACCGGTCAGCAGGTTTTTTTTTTTGAGCAATTTTTTCAGAAATCCGACTATTTCTTCGGGCTCCTTCATCCTTCCTTTTCCGATCAGTCCGCTGGCCAGGTGGCCTTCATCAGGTGGGATGAGGACATGTCCGAGGCTGGTGAGCTTGTTGATATTTCCCTGGGTGACAGGATGCATATACATATCCACATCCATGGCCGGGGCAAAATAAACGGGGCATCTGGAGGCCAGGTAAATGGCCATCAACAGGTTATCGGCCTGGCCGGTGGCCATCTTTGCCATGGTATTGGCTGTAAGCGGAGCTATCAGTATCAGATCGGCCCAGTTGGCCCAGTCCACATGGCTGTACCATTCGCCGCTGGCCGGGTGAAAAGGTTCAATCAGTACCGGGCGGTGCGACAGGGTTGATAAGGTAAGCGGAGTGATGAAATCAACAGCCGCTTTAGTCATAACCACCTGAATTTCAGCCCCTTCTTTAGATAAAAGCCTGATCAGGGTAGCTGCCTTGTAGGCTGCAATGCTACCTGTGACACCCAGAATGATCTTTTTTCCCTGTAACATACCCGGAAACCTAAGTCAGCAGTGATTACTCCTTTAAGGGATTACGGTAATAGATCTGGTTGTTCAGGAACTCGCTCACCGAAATAAGGGTAGGTTTAGGAAGTTGCTCATAAAACTTGGCAATCTCGATCTGCTCACGGTTTTCAAAAACCTCTTCCAGGTTATCGGTGGTGGTGGCAAATTCACTGATCTTCTTATTCAGCTCCTCCTTAATCTCCAGCGAAATAATGTTGGCTCTTTTGGACAAAATGGTCAGGGTTTCATAAATGTTTCCCGTATCCTTGTCAAATTCAGCCAGGTTACGTGTAACCGCTACATTATCAGCCTTTATTTTCTTGTAATCCATAAATTTATATTGATGTTAAGGTTGAACAATAATACTCTTTTTCAATTGGTTGGCTTCCCTGAGATAGCTGGTGGAGGGAAAAAAGGTGACCAGGGTATTGTAGGCTTCCATGGCTCCTTTATATCTTTCCGGCTGTTTGGCAGGGACACTGTTTTGGGCAAAACTCACGTAGGCTTTTAAGATCAGAAACAGCAGGTCTTCTTTATATTTTGTGTCAGGAAAATCTTTGTACACATTTTTCAGGGAAGTAATGGCAGCCTGATAATCACCCATCTTGTAGTAGAGTTTCCCTATCTCATAATCTTTTCTTTCAAGTTTGGCCCTGAGCTCATCCATAATGTCGTTGCATTTTCCGACCCTGGCGCTGTTGGGGAACATATTGATAAACAACTGAAACTCTGTAATGGCTTCAAAGGTGTTGGTCTGGTCGAGACTATATTCCGGGGAATCCAGGTATTTACAGAAGGCGTTCATATACATGCACTCTTCGGCCAGGTTGCTGTTGGGAAAGTTTTTGGCAAAGGATTTAAAGTAATAACTGGCCATGATATAATCCTGCTGCTGGAAGTAGCTCTGAGCAATGTAATAGTTTATCTGTTCCGCTTTGTCGGTTCCTCTGAAAAAGGGGATGATCTGGTCGAAAAGCTGTAAAGCCCTGTCATAATCACCTTTATGGTAATATTTAACGGCAGCCTCGAACTTTTCGGTATTATCCGTTGATTTCAGCAATTTCTGATAACCGTTGCATCCGCTCAACACCAGGATTGACAAGCAAAACAGAGAAAAGGCAGCTTTTTTAAACATGGGTGCAAAAATACAAATTATTTGGTTTGGTTCTGCAAAAATAATCACCTCACAATCAACTCTTTCTGAAGGATCTCTGTTTCAGAAACAAGCTGAACAACGTATATTCCGCTTTTCATTCCCAAAAGATCAATGGATCTGGTGAATGAACCTGTTTCGTTGCCCAGGCTCTCCTCCCGGATATTCCTTCCGAGGATGTCGGTAATCTTCAGTTTCCAGTTGTGCGACATGGTACTGTTCACGGATAGCTGAGCGATCCCGTTTGCAGGGTTTGGGAAGACAACGAACCCTGATTCAATCTTACTATAGTCCCGGATCGAGAGAGCCGGTCCGTTATATTTGTAAATTCCCCCAACACCTGAGGCGGGGTTGATCCCACCTGCCCAGCCGTGAACAGGATCGGTAAAAACAATCGTATTATAATAAGGAGAAGCATTGGTGGCGGGTTCACTGAAGTTTACCCAGTTATCAGCTCCATCAATACTGAATGACAGGCCGATACCTGCACTTACCCATACATCGGGTGTACCGGGAACGAAAAAGATATCCGAGTTGTGTACAGGTCCGTTGGAAATAAATGATTCCCAGTGCTTTCCACCGTCAACGGTCTTGTAAAACTCCCATTCGAGATTAACCAGGGTGGTATTTCCAACCAGTCCGTTGAGTGAGTCAAGGAAGATCACCTTTTTGATATCATCCAGGGGTACAGGAATATATGACCAATGGTATCCCCTGTCGGCAGTAACAAAGACACGGCCAACCGTAGCTCCGCCGAAGAAAACGGAATCACCAAGCACACTAAAACTGCCTGGTATGGTGTATTCTTCGTCAATACTAACAGGAATGTCGTTGTTTCCTACTTTATTCCAGTCGGCCCCGCCATTGGAGGTGGTGAAGATCTCGAACCTGTTCTGGTAGGGGTCGCCAACAGCTACTCCGCTATCGCTGTCCCAGAAATGGATCCATTTTGGACTGTTATGGAAGACGGCTGAATCCTGTTTTACCCAGCTTGTACCCCCGTTTGTCGTCTTCATGATATACCCTCCATTTCCATCAGCATTGGCGATCACAGCCCAGGCCAGGGTCTGGTCCAGAGCAGTGATGGCATTGAGCTGGTAATGGCCGGTATCGGAAATAAAACCTTGTACCCAGGCGGTTCCTCCATTGATGGTTTTGGTGAATTCTGCCACCGGTGTGATGAGGGCAGGATCATTCAACGCAGCCCAGACGGTATTCTGGTTTATCGCACAGAATTGGGTAATACCACGGTTGGCGGCGCATCCGTTCCACTGGGTTGTCCACTGGGCTGAAAGCGACAGGCAGAA
>JAPLDE010000260.1:3646-9481 GCA_026391855.1 Bacteroidota bacterium
AGGAAGGTGAGGAGTAATTTTCTGAGATTCATGGGTATAGATGATTGTTACTACGGGGGTGCAAAGGTAAGGTGATTCCATATCCAAAACAAAACCTTCTTGCATCTGCTAACAACGGTAAAATTGGCAGTAAATTATTCCTGTAGTGATTCAATCGAAATTGTCAGCTTCATCACCCTGAAGGCCTCACCCCCCGACCCCCTCTCCTGCAGAGAGGGGGAGAGCTTCAAACCCAATTGTCAGCTTCATCACCCTGAAGGCCTCACCCCCCGACCCCCTCTCCTGCAGAGAGGGGGAGGACTTCAAACTAAAATCATAACCTCATCACATCATAACCTCCATAACCTCCATAACCTCCATAACCTCCATAACAGTCATAGCCCGCTTTTGTCGGAAAATTTTATCCTTTACCATTAAAAATTATTGACCGGTATAAAGTACCTTTGCCGCGATTTTTAAAACTATACGACGTGGACATTTTTGAAAGAGTAGCCGCCAACATGGGCCCGATAGGCAAATATTATGAGGTATCTCATGGATATTTTACCTTCCCGAAATTAGAGGGAGAGATTTCCAACAGAATGATTTTCAGAGGGAAAGAGAAGCTCGTCTGGAGTCTGAACAACTATCTCGGGCTGGCCAACCATCCGGATGTAAGGAAAGCCGATGCAGAAGCCTGTGAAATATACGGCATGGCCTACCCTATGGGTGCCAGGATGATGTCGGGACAAACAAAATACCACGAACAGCTGGAGAATGAACTGGCTGCCTTTGTGGATAAGGAAGATGCATTCCTGCTGAATTACGGCTACCAGGGAATGGTTTCGATCATCGATTCACTGGTAGACAGAAAGGATGTGATTGTTTATGATTCTGAGGCACATGCCTGTATTATAGATGGAGTGAGGCTTCATTTCGGTAAACGCTATGTTTTCCCCCATAATAATATGGAGAACTTTGAGAAGGAACTTGAAAGAGCGAAAAAACTTACCGATGAGACCGGTGGCGGGATACTTGTCATCACCGAAGGCGTTTACGGCATGGCCGGCGACCTGGGGAACCTTCCGAAGATCCTTGAACTGAAAAAGAAATACAATTTCCGGCTCTTGGTTGATGATGCGCATGGTTTCGGGACCATGGGACCGCATGGAGCCGGTACGGGTGAGTCGATGAATGTTCAGAATGAGATAGATGTTTACTTCGGCACCTTCGCCAAAGCCATGGCAGGGATTGGAGCTTTTGTTGCCAGCGATGAGACTATCGTGAAATTTCTCCGGTATAACATGAGATCGCAGACCTATGCCAAGTCGCTTCCCATGCCGATGGTGATGGGTGCGCTGAAAAGGCTTGACATGATCCGTACCCAGCCGGAACTCAGGGAAAACCTGTGGACCATCGTCCGCGCATTGCAGAAAGGGCTGAAAGAAAAAGGATTCGACCTGGGCAATACAGCTTCACCGGTAACACCGGTCTTTTTAAAGGGAGGAGTATCTGAAGCCACCAATCTGACGTACGATCTGAGGGAAAACTATGATATCTTCTGTTCTATTGTTACCTTTCCGGTCGTTCCCAGGGATGTGATCATGCTCAGGATTATCCCAACCGCCATCCATACCCTGGAAGATGTTCAGTATACCATCGATTCCTTTACCAAGATCAAGGATAAGCTTGATTCAGGGTTCTATGCCGGGCAGGAGATCGTTGACTGGAAATAGGCAGTAGGCAGTAAGCAATAGGCGGTAAGATATATTCGTTAGCAAATTTGTAGTACCAAATTGATTAATTCTGGCTTTTTGATCGTTTGGAATTTATGACTATTTTTGTAATGATAAGAGGTACAATTCTTGTAACAAGTTGGGTCAAAATGAAAACAGATGAAAGTATTGTTAGAGATACCCGATAATAAAGCAGCGTCATTGATGGAATTATTGGGCAGTATTTCCTATATTAAAGCTAAACCACTCACAGAGGCCAAGGCTCTTTTATTGGAAGAGTTAAAAGAAGCTGTTGACGAAATGAAATTGATCAGAACCGGTAAAAAGAAAGCCCGCGATGCTGAGGAATTTCTAAATGAGTTATAGTGTTAAATCTATTCCCGTTTTTGAGAAGCAGGCCAAACGGCTAATCAAAAAATATGCTTCATTAAAGCACGAAATTTGGGTATTGGTAAAGAAACTCGAAGAAAATCCTGAAAAAGGGATTCCTATTGGGCGAAACTGTTACAAAGTACGTATTTCCATTGCCTCTAAAGGAAAAGGTAAAAGAGGCGGGGGTAGGATTATTACCAATTTGGTGGTTAAAAACAACGTTGTTTATCTGCTGGCGATCTACGAAAAGACTGAAAAAGAGAACATTACAGATAAAGAAGTGATCGAATTGCTAAAGGATATCCCGGAATAAGTGTGCTGGTTTGCTAGTTTGCAAGTGTGTAAGTGTGCAAGTGCAAGTTAATCAGTTAATTAGTTAATACAAATAAACCGGATTTTAATCTAAAAAAATAGATTGGAAATAATTGCTTTCCAATCGAAACGAACCACTCTACCCAGATACTTGAAGGGGGAAACTATTCCTTCACAATCCTGGAAACAGCAGATTCGTTGTTTTCAAACGTAACTTTCAGGAAATAAACCCCGGGTATCAGGCAACTAACATCAAGTGTGTGAAGTGATTTTACGTTGTTACCACAAGGGTCAATTGTTTCACCCAACAGGGAAAACACCTCTACCCTACTGATCTGCTGGTTGTTGTATAAATCAATCCGGACAATTCCCCTGGCCGGGTTGGGGTAAACCCGTACTGATTTATCGACGGGACTGTCAATTCCGGCAGTAATGGGAACCAGCTGAACATCCCTGAATTTTATACTGTAATTGCTGACCTGCACATTGATAGTCTTGGAATAATAACCCGGATGACTAAAGGTAAGATTATAGGTACCCGGGTATAAAAAGCGGTGATAATTTCCAACCGGTAAGGCTGAATACACCTCAGAACTGTCGAAATCATGTCCCTGGATAAACACTTTTGCCCTAAGCGGATCGCCTGTAACTGAGTCTGTTACAATTCCCCTGACGCCATACAGACACTGTTCCATATAATTGAGCAGGGAATGGTTCAGGTAATTCCAGAAATTGGGTAACTGGCTGGCAGGCGGCTTCTTGGTTGAAGACACTTCAATGGTGCTTTCGCGACAGTGCTGCCAGTAATTCATATAATCCTGCCTCCCTCCTTCAATTTCATACCAGGCATAGCCGTTTGTAACACCGTTATCGAGATCGGTAAAATAGCCGGTGGAATTATACACATGCACGGTATCGGCAAATTCTCTTCCGACAAAATTCCACCAATTATCGTCCGCAGCCAGTTGCGACCAGGTATCCCAGGGGTAGTTAACCACCTCTGCACCTCCGTGAAAATTAGCCGACATCACGAAATGATGCTGGCTTGCAAACTCCATAAAGTAAACTGTTTCTTCCTGCCATGCATTCCCATCGGGGTGTGGTCCTCCGGCAGGATCAGGAAAGTTCCGGTTCATGTCAACCCCGTTGCCATTTTCACGCGTTGCCTGGTTTACCGTGCTGTTACCTCCGTGATAGGTACCGTCGGGGTTGGCCAGCGGACAGATATAAATTTCTATTGAATCTAACAACCTGGTATAGCGTGGGTTAGTCCCGTAACCAGATAATAAAAGGTCAATAAGCCTGAGCATCTGCACATAACAGGTCAGTTCATCACCGTGTATACTGGAGACATATAAAAACCGGGGTTTATTCATGGCTGAATCAACATTGCTGCTGATCTTACAGGCCAGCAATTTTCTGCCGCTCGATAAGGTTCCGATGGTTATGGTACGGCAAAGGGCCGGATAATTCGTTTCATACTGACTCATCATGCTTTCATACGCCGGATAGGTAGGGTAATAGTCCCAGGTCAGGGGTTGTTTAAGGCTGATATTGTCGACTGCATCATCCAGGAATTCCTGGCAGGGAGGTTTTAGGATGGTGTATTGAATGCCCAGTTTGAGGAATTGACGGAATTCTTTCTCATTGGCATAGGCCCATATCTGTTTATTCTTTACATTATCAACAGAGATCATCCTGGTGAGGTCATGAACCGTCACGGGATCAGTTAGTTGAAAGGTAAAATAAGCTTCGGGCCGTACTGAAAAGATTTCGTTTACGTCCTGAACCTGATTCGTAACAGTTTGTGCCTCAATGATAAAAGTAGTACCCAGGACAAGAAATGCCTGGAAGAGTAAGAATTTTAATCTCATAAAATTTCAATTATTGTTTAGGAAGACAAGTCAGTCAATAGATGGTTGCACGAGGTTATGGTTTTTCTATCAATTCATCCAAACCTGAAAGAAGAAAGATCTGTTTCACCTCTGCATTGGCATTCCGGATCACCAGGTTTTGCCGGCCTGATCTTTTGCCCATTACCAGGCAAAAGCGGATAAACACGGAACTGACATAGGTGCTGTCATTCAGGTCAAGGATCACTTTCCCCTCGCTTTTGGCGGTCATTTCCAGGATCTGGTCGTACCAGCCCAGGTATGTTTCGGAACTTAGCCGCCGGGGCATAATGAAAAGGTCTCCTTCTTCGGTTTTCCTGTGATCAAAAGCTTTGAGCATATTGATTTTTTTGATGATAAATTTTTACTACTAAGGCAGGTAGCTGCCATTAACATCCCCGACACATAATGCCTTGAGATTATGTGTGTTCAAAGGATTAACCAAGGTAATGGTGTCCCTGGTAAAGGTCCAGTTGCCGGCGGGGAAACTGCTGATCAAACCCACAAAACGCTTTTGGGTCATCAGCGCATCAATACTGTTGACAGTCCCGGAATTGTCTACATCGGCAGCCTGACGATAAATGCCTGTCAGTATGCTCAGGTTGACAAAGTGTTTAAGTATTGCAAGGGCATCCACCGAGTTCACTCCACCAAAGGGTAAGCTGCAGGTGAAATCAAAGGTATAGGCCATCCCGGCAACCAGGTTGGTAAAACTGTAATCACCGGTTGAATTTGTAGTGGTAGTGGCAACGGTTGTACCTGTGCTATCTTTCAGCAGAACAGTTACATTGGCCAGGTAAGTATTATTGGTGTTCGCATAGGTCAGCTTTCCGTGAACTTCAGGCGGATGCGGGATCAATTGAACATCAAGTAAAGTGGTAGTATGGTTTGTTGCAGAAACATTATTGAATGTTTTAGGATAATAACCTGATGCACTGTAGGTTAAATTGTAAGTCCCGGTGTAAAGATAACGATGATAATTGCCAACCGGAAGGGAAGTATATACATAGGAGCTGTCGAAATCATGGCCTGAAATGAAGACCTTTGTTTTCAGGGGAGCTCCTGTGACTGAATCAGTTACCAACCCTCTAACACCATAAAGCGATTCCTCCAGGTAATTCAGTAACGACCTGTTGTTATAGTTCCAGTAATTGGGTAAAGTCGCGGCTGTCGGAATATTTGCGTCAGATATCTCAATGGTTACCTCCCGGCAGTGATGGAAAAAATTCATATAATCCTGCCTGCCTCCGTTCACCTCATACCAGGCATATCCATTGGTTACCCCATTATTGAGGTCGGTAAAGTAAGTGATGGGACCATACAGATGAATGGTATCGGCATAACCGCGACCCACATGGTACCACCAGCTGTCATCTGCCGTCAGCTGGGGTTTGGTATCCCAGGGATAATTAAAAACTTCTGCCCCGCAATGGAAATTGGCTCCCATGTTGAAGTCATGGGCATCGGCAAAATTCATAAAAGCTACTGTTTCAGGCTGCCATGCATTACCGTCAGGATGCGGGCCATCCTGAGGGTCAGGATAA
>JAPLDE010000260.1:9494-35739 GCA_026391855.1 Bacteroidota bacterium
GTCGACATAATTGTTGTTATAACGGATGGCGCCGCCAACGCTATTATTTCCTCCGTGGAATGTCCCGTCGGGATTGGCAAGCGGACATATCCATATTTCCATATTGTTGACCATGCTGGTAACCCGGGTATTCGTCCCGTAATTAGTCAATAAATAATCGATCAGCCGGAGCATGGTAACATAACCGGTAAGTTCATTACCATGCATGGAAGAAGTATATAAAAACTGAGGTTCATTTTCCCTGGTATTCACATTATCCGAGATTTTTGCAACCAGCAACCTTCTTCCGCTTGGCAAAGTGGTAAGTGTATCGATATGGCAAAGCGAAGGATAGTTCACCTGGAACTGGTTCATCAGGGTTTCATAAGCTGAGTAGTTAGGGTAATAATCCCAGGTGATGGGAAGTGACTCCGGAACTACAGATAACATGGGTGGATTTTCAATCGTTGGATGCGGAATTAATTGATAATCAATGTTTTTCGAAATAAAAGCCTTCATTTCCCCGGCATTGGCATAGGCCATGACAGAATCGCCCCAAACTTTATCAATAGAAATGATTGAGGTCAGTTCACTGAGTTGCGCATGATTATCAATCTTAAAACGAAAGACCACTTCACCCCATTGTTGGAGGGCTTTGTTCACAGGGCCGGGCAAATGGCCGACTTCCTGGGCAGTAACCGGATAAAGGAAAACGAACGAAAAAAGACCGGAAAAAAGTAAATATCTGAAATTCATAATCTTATAAAAATGTTAGCAAATATTTAATTTGAGAATATACCTGTTCATTCACCGGGACCAACGGGAGTCTCAGCTCATTTTTACACATGCCAAGGATTTCGAGGGCGGCTTTGATCCCGGCAGGGCTTCCATCGGCAAACAGGGCAGTCATCAGTCGTTGCATGCCGAAATGCAATTTCCTTGCCTGTTCAAAATTACCATCCAGCGCATATCTTACCATCTGGCAGAAATCTTTTGGGACAGCATGTGCTGCCACCGATATTATCCCGATAGCTCCCATACTGATCAGCGGAATGGTAAAAAGGTCATCACCGGAGATCACATCAAAATGGTCGGGTTTGTACTCCAGGATTTCCATGATCTGAGGCAGGTTACCCGAGGCCTCTTTTATCCCAATGATCTTCTCAAATTCACGGGCAAGCCGGAGCGTGGTCGAGGCCGTCATATTAGAGCCAGTTCTTCCAGGGACATTATATAGAATGAGCGGTAGCGGACTATTTTCGGCAATTACCCTGTAATGCTGGTAGATCCCATCCTGCTGGGGTTTGTTATAGTAAGGCGATACCGAAAGGATGGCATTTATGCCGGTAAAATCGGTATGCCGGAACTGGTCCAGTATCTCATTGGTATTATTGCCTCCAATACCAATAACGATGGGGACCCTACCCTTAACCTGCTTCACCACATGGTCAACAAGCTGTTTTTTCTCTTCTTTTTCAAGGGAAACTGATTCGCCGGTGGTACCAAGAACTACCAGGTAATCGATCCCATTGTCCAAAATGTGGTTCAGGATTCTGTCAAGCGCAGGATAGTCGATTTTTTTTTCCTCTGTAAATGGAGTCACCAGGGCAACCCCGGTCCCGCGAAACATTTTATTCATTGTTCAGTTGATTAATCTCTCGTATGTAATGGATAATTTCATCAATAAATTCCTGCTGGCTGGTGTTTTCTTCCGGTTTGATCATCAGGTCATAGTACTTTGTACATTTCTCACTGAATTTTCCAACTTTAAAAGAAGCATTTGACAAGGCCGAGATATAGATCAGGGGGAAATATTCTTCCAGGCTGATATTCAGAAAGATATCGAATTTCTCATGGAAGAAGTTCTTCACATATTGATTAACGGGTCTTCCGTACCAGTTCAGGTCTTTCTGGTTGATAATACTGTTATAAACACCCTGGTTCAGGTAAGTGGGAGTCATTTTTTCGTTGATAAAGCCCAGGGCAATGACCGAGCGGCTTTCTGTCTTCAGGGATTTCATGAAGTTGAAGATAACGTTATAGGTTTCTTCATCGGGTATTGAATACAAAATACCGATATTTTTCGCATTATCGATGCTGATGTTTCGTTTACCTCTCTGGACTTCACCCAGTTCCTTTTTCAACTCGCGGTTTGCGACGTATGTTTTGATTTTCTCGAAAAGTTCCACGGTTCAGGCTTTAAGGTTTAATCATTTTTAAAAACGGTTAAGATCTCGCCAATGTACATTCTGTGGTAATCAGCCAGGGGGTAGTTACTATCCAGCTTTTTATCGATGAAACGGTCCGGATCGATATCCTGGTAGTATAATTTTTTGCATTCCATGATCATTCTGGCTTCTGTGAAGCCGGTAACTCCTGATTCCAGGGTAAAAGGTGTCAGACCGGCTTTCCCCACCTTATCCACGTCTCTTCCGCTGAGGGTACCGCAAATGTTGAGGGCTTTACGGTATTTAGCCGTTAAAAAACTCAGGGTGAATAAGGCTGACCTTTCCATAAAGAGGTAAGTATATCTGGTCGGACGGACGACAACATAGGCTACCGGCTTGTTCCAGAGAATGCCAAACCCGCCCCAGCTGGCGGTCATGGTATTGAAATCGCCTGGTTCGCCGGCCGTTATCAGCATCCAGTCTTTGTCGAGAAGCCTGAATATATTTTCTTCCAGCAGGAAGGGAGAGAGTGGAGTCAATGGCACGGGTAAAATATTGTTACTTTTGAAAATCCTTTGGCAAATTTAATCAATAATCGGTGAAAATTACTTTTCTTGGTACAGGTACCTCACAAGGAGTGCCTGTCATCACCTGCAGCTGCGAAGTATGCACCTCTCCCGACCCGCGGGATCAACGGCTTCGTGCTTCGCTGCTCGTTGACATTCAGGGGAATACGTTTATCATTGACACCGGTCCCGACTTTCGCCAGCAGATGCTCAGGGAAAAAGTAATGCACCTGGATGCTGTGTTGCTTACCCATGGTCACAAGGATCATGTCGGCGGACTGGATGACATCCGCGCCTTTAACTTCACCCAGCGTAGGGCCATCGATGTATATGCCAGGAAAGAGGTACATGAACAGCTTGAAAAAGAGTATTCCTATGCTTTCTCAAAAGATAAATACCCGGGAGTTCCGGAAATAAACCAGCATACCCTTACCAATGTCCCTTTTTCAATCAACCAGGTAGAGATCATCCCGATCGAGGTCATCCATTTTCATCTTCCGGTGCTGGGTTTCAGGATTGCCGACCTGGTTTATATCACCGATGCCAGCTTTATCTCACCGGAAGAAAAGCTTAAAATGCTCAATGCAAAAGTATTGGTAATAAATGGATTACGAATAAAGAGGCATTATTCTCATTTCAACCTGGAGCAGGCGCTACAGGTGATAGACGAATTGAAACCCGAATATGGCTATATCACCCATATCAGCCACCTGATGGGGCTTCATGCAGCGGTTGAAAAGATCCTGCCTGCTCATGTTCACCTGGCTTATGACGGGCTGAAGCTGGAATGGTGAAGGTAAGCCTCTTACGCGGAGAAGTTGCAATGGTCCCCGGGGCTGCTTTAAATGCAAGAAGGCAAGAAGGCAAGAAGGCAAGAAGGCAAGAAGGCAAGAAGGCAAGAAGGCAAGAAGGCAAGAAGGCAATCAGAAATCCATTTCCAAATTATCACATTTTCAAATTTTCCTCACCCGCTTTAGCGTCAGCAGATTCATGGCGTTGCTGCCGAGACCCTGAACGTTGTTCCGGATGAAACGAAGGACCTGGTCGTAATAAAGCACCACAACCGGCGCCTCGTCCATGATCAGCTGATCCATTTGTTGATAATACTGATACCTGAGACTGTCATTGACTTCGTTGATGGCTTTTTGATAAAGTTCATCGAAAACCTTGCTTGAGAAATGGGTATAGTTCGGGCCTTTGGGCGCAAAATTGGGTGAATAGAAAAGGGAAAGATAGTTTTCGGCATCCGGGTAATCGGCTATCCAGGAACCTCTGAAGAAGGGCAGCTTCGACTGAGCGATCATCTCCCTCATACTGGCCGGCGGGTGAACATCCATCTTGATATTAAAGCCGAGTTCATTCAGTTGCTGCTGGATATAGGTGGCCAGATCCAGGTAAGATGAATTGGTGAAGAGATAGATCTCCGGAAGTCCTTTCCCTTCCGGAAAACCGGCTTTGGCCATCAACTCTCTGGCCTTTAACGGATTGTAATTATATCCGGTTACTTTTATAGAATCGAAGGACGGAAGTCCGGGTGGTATAAAGCCGTACATTCCGGGATATCCCACATTATTCCTGAGGAACTTCATCATCTTTTTACGGTCGAAACCGTAATTGATAGCCTGACGGATCTCCTTCTTAGCCAGCGGGCTGTTCCTGGCTTTCTCAATGGTAGTATCCACCAGGAATCCCAGGTATTCGGTGTTCAGGTATGGCTGGGCCAGCATGCGGAAGCGGCCTTTGTATTTTGTATTCAGCCCCCCCTGCCGGGTCAGCAGTTCGTCTTTGTAGCTGGCATCGAGACCTGACATAAAATCAAGATTACCCTTCACAAATTCCAGAAAAACGGATTGCTTATCGACAATAAAAGTAACAGCCACTGCATCAAGGTAAGGAAGCCTTTTCCCGTTCTCCGACTCAAAATAGTTTGGGTTTTTAATCATCACCAGTTTCACTCCCTCTTTCCACAGCTTTAACTGAAACGGGCCCGTACCTACCGGGTGTTTCCTGAAATCCTTACCGTATTTCTCCACCACCTCTTTGGGTACGACCGAGCAATATTGCATCGAAAGCAACCCCGGAAAGGGAGGAAAGGGTTGCGAAAGTTCTATGATGAAGGTGCTGTCATTCAAGGCATTAAAAGCAAAATGATGACGATCTTTCTTTACTGAATTAAAAACCCAGGCTCCCGGCGAAGCAAGCAGGGTATCCACAATTCTGCTGAAACTGTATAAAAAATCGGCAGCAACCACTTTTCTGCCTTTTCCACCAATAAATAAGGGATCATCGTGAAAAAACACATCCTGCCTAAGGTGGAAAGTGTACCTCCTGCCTCCGTCCGATATTTCCCAGCTTTTGGCAATACAGGGGATGACCTGCAGTTTGTCATTCAGCTGCACCAGGCCGTTAAAGAGCTGGTTAATCCCCCAGATGTTGGCCTGGTTTCTGGCAAAGGCAGGGTCGAGGGAGGTAATGCCGGAAGATTCGTTGTAACGGAATACCATCTTGCCTTCGTCATCGAATTTTTTACAGCCAACGAAGGTAATTATCACAATAAAACAGGCAACCAAGCAGGTTTTCATAGTCTGAATTACGGATGCAAATGTATAAGTTTCTCTACTAAAATCAATTTTTCCGGTATTGCCACGGTTTACTGAAGTGTGGTTTCCACTGCTTGACATTGTTGAAAACCTTACCTTCGCAGAATCTTTATTAACAGAAAAGCCGACTATGAAAAAAATTACTTTTCGCATTTTCTTCAGCCTTGTATTGGGGTTCATTATTGCTGCCCCCTTTATTCTTTTAGCCCAGGAAGAGGTCCAGACGAGTCTTCCGCATGAGATGACGGCCGAAGAATGGCTCCGCAGGGACGAAATTGGTAAAAATTTTGTCTCTACTCCCCCGCCAACCGGGGAAATAAGGGGAATAGCCGAATTCGAACCCATGGAAGGGGTGCTTATCCGCTATCCCTTTGGATTGCCGCTGAACCTGATTGCCGCCCTGAGCCAGAATACCAAATTATATACCATTGTCGCCAGTACAGCCCAGCAGACTACAGTGACCACTCAATATAACAACAATGGGGTTAATCTGGCAAATTGCGAATGGGTGATCGCTCCGTCCAACAGTTACTGGACCAGGGATTATGGCCCCTGGTTCGTTCATTACGGGACTCTTCAAACCGGTATAATCGATTTCCCATATAACAGGCCAAGACCGCTGGATGATGAAATTCCCAAAGTGGTTGCCACCCAGCTTAACCTCTCCTGGTTCGGGATGTATATTGTTCATACCGGAGGAAACTATATGACTACAGGATATGGCATCTCTGCATCTACCCAACTGGTTGAGACTGAAAATGACACCATTTGGACCCCTGCCCAGATTGATTCAGTCGTACTCAGTTATATGGGAATTGCTACTTATCATAAGGTGCCGGATCCAAACAATACTTATATTGAACACATCGACTGCTGGGGCAAGTTCCTGTCTCCCGATAAGGTGCTGATCCGTTCTGTTCCCACCTCACATCCGCAGTATACAGCCATTGAGAATACCGCTGCCTACTTTGCTGCCGCAACATCCCCATATGGGACACCCTTCCAGATTTTCAGGGTAAATACGCCTAATGATGAGCCCTATTCAAACTCACTACTCCTGAATAAAACGGTTTACCTGCCTTATAAGGGTAATGCCGTAAATGATTCAGCCGCTAAGTTTGCCTATCAGCAGGCATTGCCGGGTTACCAGGTACTGGGTTATACCGGTTCATGGGAATCAACCGATGCCCTTCACTGCCGGGCTATCGGGCTGGCCGACAGGGGGATGCTGGAGATACTGCATACTCCGCTGCTTGGCAGCCAACCCGTTCTACCTCAGTATAACCTCACAGCAACCATCACTCCTTATAGTGAAATGGGCGTGTATCCTGATTCTGCCATCCTTTATTATAAGGTGAATAACGGACCCTATTCTCAGGTCGCCATGACCAATACCTCCGGATACCAATACCAGGGGATCATCCCCGGCCAGGCAGCCGGAAGTGTGATCAGCTATTATATTTTCGCCGCCGATTCTTCGGGAAGAAGAATGACCCATCCTTATGTGGGAGAAATTCAACCCCATGTTTTTAATCTGGGAGTGGCCGGAATAGGAGAAATATCAGGAAAAACAGAAGTCCCCGGAATGCTGGTTAATGTCACTCCGAATCCCTGCCATGGCTTTTGCGACATTACCCTTCTGATGACCTCCCTCGTACCCGTCAGTCTTGATATCTATTCTATTCAGGGACAATTAATCAAGACCATTGTTCAACAGCCGCTCGGGACCGGAAATTATCATTTTTGCTGGGATGCCACTACTCAAACCGGGGAAAAAGCCTCCAAGGGTTTGTACCTCTGTAAACTGAATGCCGGGGGTTACAACTCAACCTTAAAAATAGTAATTCAATAACCCATGTGATCATGTGACCATGTGATCATGTGACCATGTGACCATGAAAAACCGTAAATTCGTAACTACATAACTATCAAATAAATGAAAACCAAGCTTACCCTTCTCCTTGTCTTATTGATGCCGTATTATCTGATTTCCCAGGAACTGATTCAAAAAAAAGGCTGGGAAATGTGTGCCCTTCGAAAGTCTTCCAAACCCGTTGAACAGTTGGATTTGCTGTCTCCCAACAGTCCGAAACACAAGTTCGATGTGTTAAACTACACCATCGATATTGATCTTTACAACAATTTCAAGCCGCCTTTTCCGAATACTTTTTATGCCAGTGTTGTGGTGACTTTCAGGATAGATACAGCCTTAAATACTATACAGCTGAATGCCAGGAATACTTCACTGACGATTGATAATGTTAGCATTGCGGGCATTTCCTTTACCCACCTGAATAATATTCTGACGATTACCCTTGACCAGACTTATAATCCCGGAGAAGTGGCTGAAGTCAGGATTGATTATCACCACAATAACGTGAATGACGGTGCTTTTTATGTAGATAACGGATTTGTTTTTACCGATTGTGAACCGGAAGGTGCCCGGAAATGGTTCCCCTGTTGGGATCAACCATCTGATAAAGCTATCCTGGACCTCACAGCCAAGGTGCCTTCGGATGTGAAACTGGGTTCAAACGGCCATCTGGAAGATTCAGTGGCAACAGGCGACAGCATATACTATCACTGGGTAACCCGCGACCCTTTATCAACCTATCTGATGGTAATGACGGGCAAAGTGGATTATAATCTTGATATCATTTACTGGACAGATCCGGCCACTCCTTCTGCCCCGCCAACACCTATCCGTTTTTATTATAACCAGGGTGAAAACCCAATTGCGATGGAAGCCTTGTTCCCTTCCGTGTGCGATTATTTCTCAGAAAGATTCGGGACCCATCCGTTTGAAAAAAACGGTTTTGCCACCCTGAGCCCCCAGTTTGCCTGGGGAGGCATGGAAAACCAGACCCTCACCAGTCTTTGTCCGAATTGCTGGTACGAAAGCGTGGTAGTTCATGAATTTGCCCACCAATGGTTCGGGGATATGGCCACCTGTGCCACCTGGGGAGATGTTTTCCTGAACGAAGGGTTTGCTACTTACCTCGAAGCGCTGTGGTATGAACATGAGAGTGGTTACACTGCCTATAAAAATGAGATTAATTCGGATGCCGGTGCCTATCTCAACGGAAATCCGGGATGGGCTATCGCCAATCCAAACTGGTTTGTCACCACACCTCCCGTCAATGAACTGTTCAACTATGCCATAACCTATGCCAAAGGTGCCTGTGTTCTGCATCAGCTCAGGTATGTGATGGGTGATTCAGCTTTTTGGGCCGGTATGAAACTTTATGCCACTGATAGCCTCAACATTAAATACCAGGGTGTTAAAATCATTGATTTTAAGCAACATATGGAGCAAGCTTGTGGGCAGAACCTGGATTACTTTTTCAGTGAATGGATTAATCTGCCTAATCACCCGGTTTACCATAACACCTATAATATAACCAACATGGGCGGCGGTACATGGAGGGTATTCTTCAGGGCGAAACAAACCCAGACCAACCCGCCCTTTTTCCAGATGCCGATTGAGATAAAGGTAAAATTCACCAACAATACCGATACGGTTATCCGGGTGATGAATGATGTGAACAACCAGATTTATAATTTTGATTTTACGCATCAACCAAACCAGGTTACCTTTGATCCCGCCAACCAGATCGTTCTTAAAAGAGACACCACCACTGTAGGAATTGATGAACCGCTGACAGTTCAATCATCATACAGGCTTTTCCAGAATTATCCCAACCCGGCTGAAGGCACTACCGAAATTGAATATGAAATACCTGTTCAATCGCAGGTAATTATTATTCTTACCGATATTACCGGAAAGAAGATCAGGGAGGTTTTAAAGGCAGATCAATCTGCGGGAACTCACCATGTAATGCTGAATACGGCCGGACTGGAGCCGGGGATGTTTTTCTACCAACTTCAGGCAGGAAAGACAACCCTGACCCGCAGAATGGTGATAACCAGGTAATTGTAGTTTATTTTTTCTTAGCAGAGGCCTTTGATTCCAGGGCCAGGTCTATTACTTCGATCATTTCGGTGACGTAGTGAAAACACACACCGGACACATAATCAGGCTTAATTTCTGCAATGTCTTTTTTGTTTTCAGCTGAAAGGATGATATCCGTTATTTTAGCCCTTTTTGCAGCCAGAATCTTTTCCTTGATACCTCCAACCGGCAGCACTTTTCCCCTGAGGGTTATTTCTCCGGTCATGGCGAAGGACGGTTTCACTTTTCTTCCGGTGAAGGCTGATGCCAGCGCGGTGAACAAGGTAATTCCGGCAGAAGGGCCATCCTTAGGTGTGGCACCTTCCGGAATATGAATGTGCACGTGGAGTTTTTCGAAATCAGCTTCTTCAATATCCAGGATAGCCGAGTGGGCTTTCAGGTATTCGTATGCCAGAGTGGCAGACTCTTTCATGACATCTCCCAGGTTGCCGGTCAGGGTAAGTTCGCCTTTGCCTTTGCTCAGGCTAACTTCCACAAAAAGGATTTCCCCGCCTACCGGTGTCCAGGCAAGACCGGTGATCACACCTGGAATGCGGATGTTGATGTCTCTTTCTTTCTGATAGGGAGGTGGCCCCAATACCCTGTCAAGGTCCGATATCCGGACTTTTTTGCTGTATTTTTCCTTTTCAACAATAAACCTGGCATTACTCCTGATGATCCTGGCAATGATCTTTTCCAGGTGACGAACACCCGATTCGCGGGTATAGGTTTCAATGATCTTCTCCAGGATGTCGTCGCTGAAAACGAGTTGTGACTTTTTCAGGCCATGTTCCTTCCTTTGCTTTGGTTCCAGGTGCCTTTTGGCGATCTGTATCTTTTCTTCCAGCAAGTATCCATTGATGTCAATGACTTCCATTCTGTCGAGAAGCGCCGGATGGATGGTGCTTAAAGTGTTGGCCGTAGCAATGAACATGACTCTCGATAAATCATAGTTTACTTCCAGGAAGTTGTCATAGAATGCGCCATTCTGTTCCGGATCAAGGACTTCCAGCAAAGCAGCGGAGGGATCGCCATTGATATTCATACCCATTACCTTGTCGATTTCATCCAGCACAAAGACAGGGTTGGACGATTTTGCCTTCCTGATGCTTTGAATGATACGACCGGGCATGGCACCGATGTAGGTTTTTCTGTGGCCCCTGATCTCAGCCTCATCACGCAGGCCTCCCAGCGACATTCTGACATATTTTCTCCCGACGGCCCTGGCTATGGATTTTCCCAGGGAAGTTTTTCCAACCCCCGGAGGGCCGACCAGGCATAATATAGGTGACTTTATGTCTTTTTTCAGCTTCAGCACAGCCAGGTATTCAATGATCCTTTCCTTTACCTTTTCCAGGCCGTAATGATCTTCATCAAGCACAGCCTGGGCATTCTTCAGATCAAAGTTGTCACTGGTGCAATCATCCCAGGGAAGCTCGACCAGTACTTCCAGGTAATTGGTCTGGATGGAATATTCCGCTGCCATCGGGTTCATCCGCTGTAACTTCAGAAATTCCTTGTGAAAGATCTCCTCGATATCTTTTGACCATTTTTTTGATGAGGCTTTATCCCTGAGCTCATTCATATGCTGCTCGTTGGGATTCATACCCAATTCTTCCTGTATGGTTTTTAGCTGCTGGCTCAGGAAATAATCCCGCTGTTGCTTGTCAATATCAACTTTTACTTTATCCTGGATCTGGTTTTTCAGTTCGAGTAACTGAAGGTCATTCGACAGGGCACCCAGCACCTGGTTAGCCCGGTTGAGGAGATCCGGGACTTCCAGTAGTTTTTGTTTCTCACTGATAGGAGTATTCAGGTTAGAGGCAACAAAATTGACAAGGAAAACGGGACTTTCTATGTTTCTGAGGGCAAAGGCGGCATCGGAAGGGATCTGCGGCGACATCTTGATGATCTGGATAGCCAGGTCCTTGATGGAAGAGATCAGGGCGCCGAATTCTTTGTTCTTGATAAAAGGTTTAATGCTTTCAAACTGGGTGACCTTAGCTTTAAAGTAAGGATCAACCTGAACAGGTTCAATAACCTTGAATCTTTTTTTTCCCTGGATAATGGCTGTAGTGCTTCCATCGGGCATCTGGAGCAAACGAAGGATGGTCGCCACAGTACCAATGTTGTAAAGATCTTTGAACTCAGGGTCTTCTATTTCCGACTCCTTCTGGGCCAACACACCTATGATCTTATTTCCCCGGTATGATTCCTTGATCAGCCGGATGGATTTATCCCTGCCAACAGTGATAGGAATCACAACTCCCGGAAAAAGAACAGTATTTCGTAAAGGAAGAATGGCTAATATTTCAGGTATCTCCTCAGCATTCATCTGGTCTTCCTCTTCCTGAGAAAGGAGCGGAATAAACTCATTTTCACCCTCGTAAATATCGGAGAATCGTTTCGGATCAAAATCAAATAAATCACTCATCAATGAATAGTTGTTTTTTTTTGACATCTTGTCATGTAAATAATGAAAGGGCTTTAGTCAATTAATATGCCAAATAAAGGAGACAGATATTCCGGGTAACTGCTCCTGTGCGACAATAAAAAGGTTGAACCCGGTCTAGTCTCTCCTGAACGGGAAAGTGACGTAGAATACTTCATTCAGAATTTCCTCATCTTCAGGAGAGATGTCGATATTTCGTCTTTTCATTACCCTGCCGGCTACCTTGATGGCCTTAACCAGGTCATAGGTCTGAAAGCCGCCTGCTCCGCCCCATGAAAAGGAGGGAACAAAGCTCCTGGGAAATCCTGCTCCGAAAATGTTTGAGGAAATACCGACCACTGTTCCGGTGTTGAACATAGTACCAATAGCCGTTTTGGAATGATCGCCCATGATCAGTCCGCAAAACTGAAGGCCGGTATTCACAAAAGTATGATCGGTATAGTTCCAAACCCTTACCGGGTCGTAGGTGTTTTTCAGGTTGGAATTATTGGTGGCAGCACCCAGATTACACCATTCAGCTATGACGGAGTTCCCAAGGTATCCGTCGTGGGCTTTGTTGGAATAAGCAAAGAAAACGGAATTATTGATCTCTCCGGCCACTTTGCAAAAGGGGCCTATGGTCGTAGCTCCGTATATTTTAGTTCCCATTTTCAACACAGCCTGGTCCAACATGGCAAAAGGTCCCCTGATCAGGCATCCTTCCATGATTTCTGCATTCTTTCCAATATACACCGGGCCGTTAAGGGCATTGATGGTTGAGAATTCAACAATTGCTCCTTCTTCGATAAAAATATTTTCAGATCCCCGTACATGATTGGTACTGCTCAGCGGATGGGATTTTCTTCCCTTTGTCAGCAGACTGTAATCCAGGAGGATCAGCACATCATTCATCGAAAAGATATCCCAGGGAAAGGTAATTTTCATGATAGGTATATCCAGTTCAATCTCCTCCATATCTGCTGATTTAGGATTTTTGTCCAGTTCTTCAGCCGTGATATGATAAGCGACAAGCACTTCATCTTTTATGAAAACCTGTCCCGGCTGTATCTTCATAATTCTGGCTACCAGTTCATCATTGGGGATAATGGCTCCATTGATAAGAACATTGTTTTCTTCAGTAACGATAGGGTATTTTTTACTAAGGTAAGGTTCTGTCAGACTGGAGGTTGGCGATTGCAAATACCTTTCCCATTTTTCTCTGATGGTAAGGATACCGACACGGATATCACAAACAGGTCGGAGGAAGGTCAGTGGTAACAGATCATTTCTGCGGGCATCATCAAACAGAATAAAATTCATAAGGTACTGATATTAAAAATTTTGTTTTCCAGCTATACAATGTAACGCAATTTTTATGACAAAAAGTAAAAAAAAATCCCGGATTGGGCCGGGATTTTTCATTTTTTTTCAACAATCTCTTATTTCTTCTCCTTCAAATCCAAATGTTTCTGATACCGGCTCTTAAACTTATCAACCCTGCCGGCTGTATCAACAAGTTTGATTTTTCCTGTAAAGAACGGATGAGAAGTATGCGAGATCTCCAGCTTAACCAGGGGATACTCTTTACCATCTTCCCAAACAACGGTATCTCTGGTTTGAACGGTGGAACGCGTGATAAAGCTATACTCATTCGACATATCCTTAAAAACCACAAACCTGTAATCCTTTGGATGAATATCTTTCTTCATGTTTTTTTGTTTTTTGGGGCTGCAAAATTAAAAAACTTCCTGAACAAAACAAAGAAATTTACCAGGAATTATAAGTTTAATAAAAACCCCATTGTGTCGACCCCGTCTGCATAGTCCGACAAACCCGGATGCTGTGCCCGCCCAAAGGGTTTTACATTCCCCAGTCCGTCAATCTCACTAACTATAACCTGTATCTGATCATGGTAATATTCAAGTTCGCGTTTTACCAAGGCTGTATCCTCATATTCCTCATAATAGATAACGGAAACCGGAGATGCAATCTTTTGTTTTTCAGGCTTTAACAGGACAAACCCGTTGTCGTAATGCTGATCCCCGTTTACCAGGTAAATGGCTTTGTAATAATCGTAATTGTTCCTGTATTTGTTATGGTCACCCAGGTTGCGGTACTTCTCCCAGGCCTTAAAAAGTGCTGAAACGTCATATCCCCGGGGTAATAATAATTTAGACACATTCCGGCATCCCAACCCGAAATACAAAAAAATATCTTCGCCCAGGCTTCTTAGTTTTTCCTCTGATTCTGCACCATCCAGCACGGCAACACTATTGCGGTTCTTCCTTAAAATACGCGGGAAATTTTTAAAATAATAATCAAAATAGCGGAAGGTATTGTTGTTACCCGTTGCGATTACGGCATCCACTTCTTTTATATAACCTTCGGAATAGCTGACCACACTTCTTAATTCTGGCAACAATTCAGTCAGAAAATCCGTTAATACCGGCAGAAGCACCGAATCACCCGAAGAAAGCCTGCCTTTGTATTCATGTCCCGAAAGAAAAACGCATAACAAGTCATGAAATCCAACCAGGGGAATGTTCCCGGCTGAAATGACCCCTACCCTTTTTCTTTCCCGGATTACCTCATTATTATTGTACTGACTTGTCCAATCTATTAATTGTTGATAATCAAGCATTTCAGATATTGAGCCAAGTGCTTTATGAATAAATTCCCGGGTAAACCATGGATTTCCCTCTTCAGCCTTTTCGATGGTTTGCTCCATTTTCAGGGCCCAGTCAGGATGAGGGTTCGGCCTTCCGGTAAGGTAATCGTTTATAAAGGAGCCCAGTTCAGACAAGGCTTGTAATTTGTTCTGTAAAGTATTCATCAGGTTATAATAATCACCGGACAACCCCGGGAGGATGGGAACTAAAATAATCCGGGCTCAAATTCTTTACTATTGGTGATCACTGCACTGTTACCCGTTGCTTTAATTACAAAGAGTCCATTCCTGTATGCGAATTTATCAGCATTTTCAAAGACTTTTAGGTAAGCAACGGCCCCGTATACCCGGTAATCTTTGTATTCCTTAAAGACTTCGCGAAAAAGGCTCAGGTTTTCGAGAAACCTTTTCACATCTTCTACTCTGAGGCTGGTCTTTACTTCCACTACAACAATCTCACTTTTATTTACTGCCAGAATATCATATTCATATTCCCTTCCCTGATAAGGAAACTTATTGCTGCTAGAAGTACGTTCAACATTTATATTCCTCTCTCTCAATAATTTAACAAGATCACCTTCAACCAGTGATTCCATAAATTTCCCCCACTGGCTCGAAAAGAAACCCTCAAGCCTGTCAAATTTTTTATCAGTCTCTTTAAACTGCTTATCAGTCTCCTTAAACTGCTTATCAGTCTCCTTAAACTGCTTATCAGTCTCCTTAAACTGCTTATCAGTTTCCTTAAACAGTTTTTGTGCTTCTTTCTGAAGTTTGGTTGTTTCCCGGATCAATTTCCAGATATCCTCATGGGATGAAGTTTCTCCATTTTTTACTGTTTTCATTTTACTGTTCATTAATAGTGACAAAATTAGATAATATTACCCTTAAGATAACCTGCACGGATAAAATAAGGCCTCTTACCATATAGATGCAAAATACCCCGCGAAATGGAAAAAATAATGCACAATAATTCTGATTTTCCTGCATTTTTTATTTTAACCGTTCAGTTGTACCTTTAACAGCCGGAAATTCTCTAAAATACTCATTATCGTAAAGATGACAGCATACAAAGAGGTTTTTACTTCAGGAGGCTTAAAGTTATGGAGTCTTCTTTTAATGTTGATATTATTTCTTGTTAACTCACTGAATGTCAATGCACAATCTGCTTTTTTGGAAGTTGAGGATTCATTGAAAGTGATTGCTGCTGACATACAGAAAGGAAGACAGGATTTCGATCGTTTCAGCGCCAGTGAAAGATTCCTGACCCTTTTACAGACCGCCCTGAAAGAAGAGCGGTCCTTTCAGTATCCTTTTGATTCGTTAAAGACGATTTCTATTTTAACACCGCCTGATGAAAGCTTCAGGCTGTTTACCTGGACCATACCAAAAAATGACGGAAGTTTCGACTTTTCAGGCATCATCCAGGAGAATACGGGAAAAGGATCGCCATCGAAGCTGTTTGTTTTATCAGATCATTCAGCCGAGATCCAGTCGCCTGAAACACAGACACTTGAAGCTGAAAACTGGTATGGGGCCCTGTATTATAAAATGATACAGCAGGAATACAACGACCATATATATTATACTTTACTGGGATGGGATGGTAACACTGCCATGAGTCGTAAAAAAGTGATAGTGGTACTCAGTTTCCGCCCAAATGGCAAGCCTGTTTTCGGGGCTTCTTTATTCAACCAGTTTCCGCGTAAAGTAAAAAGGGTAATATTTGAGTATTCGGCTCAGACAAGCATGTCGTTGACCTATTCAACCCAGCAGATCGACCAGAAGATAAGGAAAGGGAAAAAGAGGGTGATAATAAAAGAAGAAAAGGAGTTAATCGTGTTTGACCGGCTGGTTCCAACTGACCCGGCATTGGAGGGACAGTATGCCTTTTACATACCCGAAACGAACATCCAGGACGGCTTTATTTTTGAAAAAGGCAAGTGGAATTTTGTGAAAGAAGTGGATGCACGTAACCCGGAGAAGACCGGAAAGAAGAAGCAATTCCGTCAACCTGAGCTTGAACTTCTGCCCCCGGTTAAGGAGGAAAAAAAATAATATTGTTCCCGCTTTCATTATTTACGGGAAATCGTAATTTTGTTGAGTATTTTAAACATCAGCCTGGCTTTAATTTCCTGTAAAACATAGATCAGTTAGGAAATGAAAATGTATTCAAGTAACTAATGATAAAATATTTACCCGTTTTAAGGGGTTTACCGATCAAATAATAATAATCAAAATTTTTTCCAGATGAAAAAGCACAATTTTAACGCCGGGCCTTCCATTCTTCCCAGGGTGGCTGTGGAGAACACTGCTAAAGCAATACTCGATTTCAACGGGTCAGGCTTAGGGATCATGGAAATCTCTCACAGGCACAAAGATTTTCAGGCTGTGGTTGATGAAGCCGTAGCACTGTTTAAGGAATTACTAAGCATTCCTGAAGGTTACCAGGTACTATTCCTTGGGGGAGGAGCAAGTCTGCAGTTCTGTATGGTACCTTACAACCTGATGAATAAAAAGGCAGCCTATCTCGAAACCGGGGTATGGGCAAAAAAAGCAATCAAGGAAGCCAAATTATTTGGTGAAGTCAGCATTGTCGCCTCTTCAGCCGATAAGAACTTCTGTTACGTTCCAAAGGGATTCACCATACCCGCCGATGCCGAGTATTTTCATATCACTACCAATAATACCATTTATGGTTCGGAGATCAGGTTTGATATGGATTCTCCTGTTCCGTTGGTGGCCGATATGTCGTCAGACATCCTCAGCCGCCCGGTTGATGTTTCAAAATATGCCATCATCTATGGCGGTGCTCAGAAAAATGTTGGACCCGCCGGAGTCACCTTTGTCATCATTAAAGAAGACATCCTGGGTAAGGTGGAAAGGCCTATCCCTTCCATGCTTGATTACCGGACGCATATAAAGGAAGGATCGCTTTACAATACACCCCCGGTACTTCCTATCTTCACCCTGAAAGAAACATTGAAATGGATCAAGGAACTGGGCGGAGTAAAGGCCATCGAAAAGCTGAATATTGAAAAATCCGGACTGCTATACGATGCCATTGACAATAGTAAGATTTTTGTTGGTACTGTTGCCAAAGAAGACCGGTCACTAATGAATATTGCCTTTGTGATGAAAGAGGCATACCAGGCCAAAGAAGCTGATTTTATGGCCTTTGCACAAGGCAAGGGAATGGTCGGCATCAAGGGACACCGTTCTGTTGGCGGGTTCCGGGCTTCTACGTATAACGCTTTACCTAAAGAAAGCGTGCTGGCCCTGATCGATTGTATGAATGAATTTGAACATAATAACGCCTGATAACCAGGTAGTTAAAAAAAAGACGACCCTGCCTGGCTTAATATACCTATTACCGGGCAGGTTTTCTTTTTTATACGAACCGATTAAAATCAATTTCAACCTTGTAAAGGAAGTTTTTTTTCATATTTTTGTATGTAAGCATTCATTGAGCTCATCATTTTAAAAAATCAGAAACATGACTAAAGTATTAGTTGCTACCGAAAAACCATTTGCCCCTGTTGCTGTTGCGGGCATCGAAAAGATCATTCTGGAAGCTGGTTTTCAATTGGTTAAACTGGAAAACTACACCTCTCCCGCCGAGTTGATCAATGCTGTAAAGGATATTGATGCTATGATCGTCAGAAGCGACATTGTTTCCAGGGAGGTTGTTAATGCCGCTCCGAATCTGAAGATCGTTGTCAGGGCCGGAGCCGGTTACGATAATCTTGACCTTCAGGCCTGTACCGATAAAAGTGTGGTCGCCATGAACACACCCGGCCAGAATTCAAATGCAGTTGCCGAGCTTGCCTTTGAACTGATGCTTTACCAGGCCAGGAAAGGATTCAGTGGAAAATCGGGAAGTGAATTGCGTGAAAAATCCATTGGTATTCATGCTTATGGCAATGTTGGCCAATATGTTGCAAAAATCGCCAAAGGGTTCGGAATGAAGGTTTATGCTTTTGACCCTTACATTTCCAGCCAGCGAATGATTGATGACGGAATTACTCCTGTTTCTTCTGCTGAAGAGCTATACGGGAAGTGTCAATATATTTCTCTTCATATTCCGGCTACCGCTGAAACCAAAAAATCGATCAACTTTGATCTGCTTAACCGTATGCAAAAAGGGGCCACCCTGGTCAATACAGCCAGAAAAGAGGTTATCGATGAAGTATCCCTGCTGAAGATGTTTGCAGAACGAAAGGATTTCAGCTATCTTTCTGATATTGAGCCCGAATGCAAAGAGCAACTGGCTACCGATTTCGCCGGAAGATACTTATTAACGGTAAAGAAAATGGGAGCCCAGACTGAAGAAGCCAATATCAATGCCGGGCTGGCAGCTGCCCGACAAATCGTCGGATTTATTAAAAACGGGGATAAAACCTACCAGGTTAACAAATAATTATTAATTTGGTACTGTGTAAGTTATCAATTCTTTTTGATAAAGACAGTATTGCTATCTTTGAAGTCACTATTGAAATATTTACATCTCTAACTATGAATTAATACTATACCCAATGGAAACAGATTCTGACAAAATACCGACCTTCTTCAGGTTTGAAGATCTTCGGATTTACAACAAGGCGCTTGAATACATTGAATGGGTGCATAATATTGTGAAGGCGATTCCGGAAGATTCAATGTTAGGTCTTTCTGACAAGTTTATTACTTCTGCCCAGAATATTGCCATGAATATTGCCGAAGGCTCTTCCCGAAACAAGAGCCAGTTTGTCTATTACTTAAAAATGGCGAAAAGCAGTGTCAGAGAATGCGTTGTGTTTACCTCCATTTGTAAGGGACTTGGGTATTTATCTGAAGACTCGGTTGATAACTCGCGCAATCACCTGATGGAGATGACCAAGATGCTTGGGGCGCTTATCGGATCGCTTCAAAAAAGCCAGGGCGGACCCGGAGACGACAATGACTGAACAACTAACCGAAAAAACTCAAATTACTGATCAACTATGGCAATTCTCAAAGCGTTTAAAGGCCTCAGACCCCCCTCTGCAATCTCAAAAGAACTCGCATCACGGCCTTATGATGTATTAAATTCTGAAGAAGCCCGGGAGGAAGCCCGTGGCAACCCTTATTCTCTTCTTCATATCATTAAACCTGAAATCGACCTGGAACCCGGCATTGACGAACATCTGCCGCAGGTGTATGAAAAAGCCAGGGAAAACTTCAGGCTTTTCCGCGAAAAAGGATGGCTGGTCCCGGATGACCAGGAAAACCTTTATGTTTATGCCCAGACCATGTGGGGGAAAACCCAGTATGGTATTGTCGGATGTGCCGGGGTAGAAGATTATCTGAACGGGATCATTAAAAAACATGAACTGACCCGGAAAGACAAGGAGGAAGACAGGATGAAACATGTGCGCATTACCAATGCAAACATGGAACCGGTATTCTTTACCTACCCGGCTGTTGAAGAAATTGACCGTATCGTTGCCGGTATTGTGCAACAACCGGCTGAATATGATTTCACTGCTATTGATGGTGTTGGCCATCATTTCTGGGTAATCCGCGACCGTAATACGATCGAAAAAATTATTGAGCTGTTTGCAGCCATACCATTCACATACGTGGCCGACGGACACCACAGAACTGCTGCTGCCGCCCTTGTTGGTAATGAAAAGAAACTGAATAATCCTAACCATACCGGAAAGGAAGAATACAATTTTTTTCTTGCTGTGCATTTCCCTGATAATCAATTAACTATTATCGACTATAACCGGCTGATCAAAGACCTGAACGGCTTATCGGAAGAAGCTTTTCTTGAATCACTAAAAGAAGGCTTTGAAATTAACATGATGGGCAAGGAGATCTATAAACCCGTGAGCCTTCATAATTTCAGCCTGTACCTGAACGGAACGTGGTATTCACTTACAGCCAAAACCGGAACCTATGATGATAAGGATCCTATTGGAGTGCTTGATGTCACCATCCTTTCAAAGCTGGTTCTAGCGAAAATACTCGGCATCACTGATCTGAGAACTTCGAAACGTATCGATTTCGTAGGCGGGATCAGGGGGCTGGGAGAACTGAAAAAGAGGGTCGACAGCGGCGAGATGAAGGCAGCTTTCGCCCTTTACCCTGTTTCCATGAAACAGCTTATTGATATTGCCGACAGCGGAAACATTATGCCGCCCAAAACCACCTGGTTTGAGCCAAAACTCAGGAGCGGACTGGTCGTTCATCTTTTAGACACAATTTAAAACAACGAATATGGATAGCATTAAACTTGTCACCGATACTCTTGCTAAAGCAGGTAAACCGATGAAAGCCGGTGAGATCGCCGAAGTTTCAGGATTGGATAAAAAAGAGGTGGATAAGGTCATTAAAAAGCTTAAGACCGAAGAGAAGATCACCTCACCCAAGGTTTGCTTCTACGAATTGAAAAAATAGATCAGTAGTCCATAAACTGCTGAAATAGAACTTCCAGATAGGATTTTCCTTCTTTTATCCGCTGATCTTTAACCGGATCCGGAAAGGTCTGATGTTCAAATGTTTGCGCTTCATTCTGAAAAGCAAAGTTACCATCCGGTCTGATCCATCCGCATCCGATCTGAATTTCATAATAGGCAAAATCCGGGGTATATGGGTTGAAAAGGTTTTTGCTCCAGGAAAAATTGTTCCCTTTCCGGCCCAGCTGAGTCAGCAAAGTTGCTGCAATGTCTGTCTGGGAGGATATCTTGCTGACCTGCTTCCCGCGGAATTCCTCTTTTACTACATTACCGAAAATCAACAGTGGGATCTTACGATAAGACGGGGTGTTCAGCCACCAGTTCCTGTAACTGTTATGACTATGGTCGGCCAATATGATGAATAAGGTATTATTGTACCAGGGTTTTTGCCTGGCCTTCCTGATAAAATCACCCAGGCATTTATCGGTGTAATAACCAGAGTTAATATACTGATTTTCATTCCCTCCCCAGGTTAATACCGGTTTCATTGGTTCATCGTAAGGGGAATGAGTACTCAGTGTGAACAGGGTGGAGAAAAATGGCTGTTTTTCATTGTCCAGGTCCTCAAGCAGCCTGTCCATGGTATACTGGTCATGAATACCCAGCCTTCCCCTGGGAATGGATGCAGGATAGTCTTTTTCCTCCATGATTCGGTCGAAATCATTGAATAAAATGTAAGCTCTAAGCCCACCATATATTAATTGTCCCCCGAAATAATATGATGTCTTATAACCCATTGATTTCATATCTTTTACAAGAGAAGGAAGTTTTACGAATTTTGCATAGTGATTAGAAATGGCTGTGATGGGTAAGGAAGGAAATCCGCCAAAGACAGAGGCCATTCCCTGCTGGGAACGATTTCCGCTGGCATAAAACCGGGTAAAGAGAATGCCTTCTTTCTCCAGCTTGCGAAATTCGGGGGTGATTCCGGGTTCGCCACCCAGTGACTCCACCAGATCGGCCGACCAACTTTCGAGTATAAAAAGTACAATATTTGGTTTTTGAGTGGAAAGAATTGAAACTGTAGTATCTTTGCGAACCTGGTACAGGTCATTAACAGTTTTTCTCGCCTCTTCCAACGGGTAAAAGAGAAATGGATTCTTTTCCAGGTATGACTGGCTTTCCAGAAAACTGTGAAGTAGGTTGAACCCCGGATTGACAGCCACCTGGTTAACCAGGTTATGCCTTGAAAAATATGATTGAGCCTGGTTTATCGGGATGGGTTGTAAACCACCCCTGATCCCGAGAAAAAGAAAACCCGGAAACAGAAGAAAAAAGATGACCGTTGTAGCCCAGCTTCTTTTCTTATCGCACAAATCTCTGTAAAACAGGCGATTGAAAAGAAAGATACCGAGTAATGACAGAATAACAGTTAAAAGTAAAAGAATCAGGAAATTAGTTAATGAGGTAGATGTGGCGATCTCCTGTGGATGCCGTAAATAGGTCAGCGCTTTGTAATCAAGCTTCGATTTCCATTCAGCGTAGATACCTATTTCTCCGACACAGATCAACGAATAAACCACGACCATGACCCCGTTGTATACCCTCTGAACCTTATCAAGCCATTTATAAGGAAAGCGGGATTGGGCCACAAGGATAAAGAAAGGGAGTACCAAAAGATAACAGGCTGTTGAAACATCGAGTTGAAGGCCATGATAGAAAAGCGAAAATATTTCAAGCCCGGGAACCCCTTCAATGGTGAAGAGACGGAAATAATAAACGATGAAAACAATCCTGGCCAGGATAAAAAACAGCAACCAGAATAAAAACATGCCGGCCAGGACTGTGAGAAGACGCTTCATTGATAAATATTTAAGCAAAAGTAAAAATTAAACACCTTTTAGGCATTAATGTTGTCTATAGAAGAATCAAACAAACCATCATCCTATTTATGAGCATCTGTGAAAACCTCCGGAAGTTAAAAGAACAAATTCCTTCAAAAGTGAGGCTGATTGCCGTTTCAAAAACTCAGCCCGTAGAGATCATCAAACAGGCTTATGAGTGTGGTCAGCTGGATTTTGGAGAAAACAAAGTCCAGGACCTTGTCGCTAAAGCCTCCCAGCTTCCGGCTGATATCAGGTGGCATTATCTCGGTCACCTGCAAACCAACAAAGTCAAGGCTCTCCTGCCCCATGTAACCCTGATCCAAAGTGTTGAAAGCCTGAAACTGCTTTTTGAGATCAACAAGGAATCAGCCAAAACAGGAAGAGTGACCGACTGTCTTTTCCAGTTCCATATTGCCAAAGAGGAAACCAAATTCGGGTTGAACTGGCTTGAAGCCGTTGCCCTTGTCCATTCAATGGAATACCACCGGATGAAGAATGTCAGGATCGTAGGTGTTATGGGGATGGCCTCGTTAACAGAGGATATGGAACAGGTGAAAAAAGAATTTCATACACTTACCCGGGTCTTTTACGACCTGAAAGACCAGTTTTTCAACAATGATCCCTCGTTTAAAGAATTATCGATGGGAATGTCGGGTGATTACCCCATTGCGTTGGAAGAAGGCGCCACCATGCTGAGGCTGGGCACGATCATCTTCGGTGAACGAAAATATATTAAGGAAACTGATAAAGATTAATTTAATCCGGCCAGATTAAAACCGGTTTCCCCTTTTTCATCTCCTTCACTTTCAATACCAGGCATTCATTTTCTGTGCCCCTTAGCCTGTTCGCCTTCGTGAGCGAAACCCGGATTTCATTTCCAAAAATATCGGTAACGTCAAGGTTTGTGTCCGGTTCGTTTTCCGGAATGTTCATTTTAGAAGGGACCACTCTGAAAGTATATTCCTTTTCTTCCTCGTACACCGGATGTGCAGGTTCCAGCAGAAAATGACCGGCTTCATTCCATTTAACGGCCTTACAACGCACAACTTTCCCGATTTCAAGTGAATACGCATCGAAATGTTTTTTACGAAGCAGGTGTTTTCCGGAAAACGAATCTTCGAGTATCCAGAAAGTTTTTTCATTTTCCTGTTTAGTTTCTGAAAGGATGGTAAATGAATACCAGTTCCCTTTTTTCAACTGCCTGATATATTGCTTCGAAAAGGCAGATCTCAGCAGTATTTCCCCTTTTTTGATTCGTATAACCCGGGCGTTTATCTTTTCGGGTACAGGTTGGAAGAAGGCTTCCTCAATTGGCATAAAGATCTCATTATCAAATACATCTTTAACTATCCAATCAAATTCCTTTTCTCCGAATACATCCGTTCTTATTTCATTTCTCAACACGGAGAATTCATATTCGTCCCCTTCTTTATAGAATGGGTGGCTGGGTTCAAGAAAGATCCGGCCGGAGCAATTGATTTTATCCACCCTGCACAGAATCTTGTCTCCTTTTATAAAACCATAGGCCATATAAGGCTCAAAGGGAAGAAGGTGTTTTGTACCGGAAGGGCCTGTCAGGGCAAAGTAATGACTTCCGTCTGGCAGGCTGATCTCATTTCCAACCTGAAAAGAGTACCATTCTTTTTCTTTCACAGATGTTTCCTTTCTGCCGGTCAATCCTGGCGGGAAGCTTTAAGAACCCCTTTGATCTTAGTGATCTTGTGCAATAGTGTTTCCAGGTTTTTATTATCACTGACATAGAGCTTAATAGTACCTTCAAAAACCCCGTTATTGGATTCAACCGAGATTGATCTCATATTCACTTTCATCTCGTTGGAAATCACGTCGGAAAGCGTATTCACTATACCAAGCGTGTCGATACCGGATATTTTTATGGTAGTCTGGAAAGAAGTTCCTGACGGGGATTCTTTCCACTTAACCTGCAGAATGCGGTAATCAAATTTGGATTTCAGATCCTGGCCGTTGGGGCAATTTGTCCTGTGAATGGTAATTCCTTTGGAGATCGTTACAAATCCAAACACTTCATCACCGAAAATAGGGTTGCAGCAATGCGCCAGCGTATAGTTGATCCCTGCCAGGTTCTGGTCAAGAAAGATAAAGTCTTCTTTTTTTGAAATTGGTTTTTTGTCACTTTCTTTCTGAAGTATTTCTTCTTCAACAGGAACAACAGTTTCAGTTTTTACAGGAAGAAAGAAGAGGTCTTTGATCCGGTTAAGGTCAATTTTTTCGAGGGCGACCGACTGGTAAAGGTCCATGGGGGTCTTGTATTTCAGGGACTTAATGATTTTATTGATGTTTTCATCCGTGAACTGGATCTTCCAATTCTTCAGTTTGCGCATCACAATTTCTTTTCCCTGATCGGCTTCTTTCATCTCTTCTTCTTTCAGGGCTCTTTTCACCTTGGCTTTTGCCCTGGAAGTTTTAAGGATCTTTAACCAGTCTTTTTTTGGTTTCTGGTTTTTCTGAGTAATGATCTCTACTTCATCTCCATTATTCAGCTCATGTTTGATGGGACATATTTTCCCGTTTACCTTGGCACCGGTACACTGGAATCCCAGGTTCGTATGGATCTCAAAAGCGAAATCAAGTACGGTAGCCCCTAGCGGGAGCTTTTTCAGGTCGCCTGTGGGCGTGAAGACAAAAATATCGGAAGAAGGAGCGGCCAGGTTCCGGGCCAACCCGTTGTATGCCGAAGTCGAATCCGGGTTTTCAAGTATCTCCCTGATGCTGTTGAGCCATTCTCCTGAATCGGAAGTGGTTTTTGTTTCTTTATATCTCCAGTGGGCGGCATGGCCTTTTTCTGCGATCTCATCCATCCTTCTTGTCCTGATCTGCACTTCCACCCATTTGTTCTGAGTGCCCTGGACAGTTGTGTGCAATGACTCGTAACCGCTTCTCTTGGGTGCTGATATCCAGTCCCTTAGTCTGGAAGGATTCGGAGAGTAACAGTCGCTTACTATCGAATACACCTTCCAGCAGTCTTCCTTTTCCTTTTCCCGGCTGCAGTTGAGGATGATCCTAATAGCCAGAAGGTCATACACTTCATCGAAGGGGACTTTCTGGGTATTCATTTTGACCCAGATCGAATGGACAGATTTGGTCCGGCTGTTAATTTCGAAATCGAATCCCTGTTTTTTCAGTTCCTGTTCGATGGGCCCGATGAAACTTTTTATATAGGACTCCCTGTGCCTGGTCGTTTCTTTGAGTTTGTTGATAATAAGCTGATAATCTTTAGGATAGAGAAATTTCATAGAATATTCTTCCATTTCAGCTTTGATATGGTAAAGACCCAGCCGGTGAGCGATAGGAGCGTAAAGGTAGTATGCCTCTGTGGCAACATTCTGCTGCTTATTAACCGGAAGGTTCCCGATAATCCTCAGGTTATAAAGCGTATCGGCCATTTTAATGAACACAGCCCTGACGTCTCCGGATAACGACAACAGCAAACGGATAAAGCTCTCCGATTGGAGGGCCGTTTTTTCGGTTTGTATCCCTGATATTTTTTTTAGTCCTTTCAGAATGCTGAGAACCTGGGTTCCAAAAGTTCGTTTTATC
>JAPLDE010000260.1:35775-43888 GCA_026391855.1 Bacteroidota bacterium
AATCGGTCCCGAGGCCCGTTTCCACAGCCAGGATCTCGGTTAAGTCGATGGTATAATAGATAGCGGGTTCATTAAGGACAGATTTTTTTTCGTGGCTGGCCCAAAAGGCCAGATTAAAGGCCTGCCTCATCAGGTTAGTATCGCCGGGTTTAAAATACGGGCGGCAAAGGCTAAGCAGGTGTCGGTACTTACTGATCAGCAGTTGTCTTTCGACCTGGGTTAAGAGAGGGTTAAAGCTGGGTATGTCCATTGGACAAAGATCAAAATTTTTTGGAAGGTAGAAAGGATTAACTTATGATAACGCAAAAACGGGAACTCAATTATTTCCATTGGGTTCCCGTTCCACTTTCTGACGGCCGAAGCCTTCAGGAGTGCCAGACTACAGTTATTCAAGCCTTCTCATCCCTCAGGATTTTTCCTGGTATCCTTTCCGCTCCGGGCCGACTGTCGAACCCTTTCGGGTTTTCTGGTCTGAGCCCTGCTCTTGCAAGCCGGGGCGTTCCGTTTACCTTTACTCTTTCCCGCCTGAGAATGAACCCGGAAATTATACCTTGCGGCTGCCTTTCCTGATCCTTACCCTTTGGGGTGGGCCCATGGGAGTGAAACATTACTGCTCCCCTTTTCCGGACCATCCGTTAGCTTCACCCTTGAGATCCACTGCCGGATTTACCCTTCCAGGTCTGCTTTTTATCTCTTGCCTGGTGAATCAAATGTACGGCGAAACGAGACCATAAGTCAAGCTTTTTTCAACTTATAATTACACATTTCACAAACGAAAGTTATGAACAATTGTTAACAACTCATAAAATGTCATATTATTGATAATCTGCCATTTACTATTTTTGTTTATCCAAAACTTCAAATTGTTTGACAAAACGATTCCCTTCTTCATCAACTAACACCAACCGATGACTCCCCTGCCCCGGGCTAATTGAAAGTTGGTGAGGTTGTGTGGTTTGTCCAACATATTGATTATCAAGATGCCAGAAAATTTTAGCAGATGGATCACGATGGGCTGCCTGGAAAATGATTCTGCCCTTCGAACCATCCATCTCTCTGGGAATAAAAACCTGGTTTACCTCTCTCAGGGTAACCAGTTCCATAACTAATTGATTGTCTGTTTCTTTACAGCCTTTTTTCAATACGGGCAATGTTTGATAGAAGGCATTTTTTGAACGGAAATAATATTCCTGTGCCGGAGGAAGGATAAACCAGGGAACATTCCTGATATTGCCGGCTTCCTCGCAGTCGGTATTAACCCTGTACTTACCTGAAGGATCAAGGTGGACAAGTTGATGGTAAGGACAAACGTCTGTTGTTTTTCCGGCCAACTGCACCCACAGGGTATCCACCGGTTGACACAACGCTGAAGCCAGGTGTCCGCTTCTTCTGCAAACAGGTACTCTCACCAGGTCATCATAAGGGATGTTGAACCAGTTGGCGGATTTGATCACATCCAGAATGTCGAAAAGCACAGGGGCAGCAGTCCCGATGCCTGTCAGTCCGGGTCTGCCTTCTCCGTCGGCATTTCCAACCCATACACCTACTACATACCTGGGGGTGGTTGCCACTGCCCACCCATCTCTGAAGCCAAAGCTTGTCCCAGTTTTCCAGGCCACTTTTCCCATTCCAGCATAGCTTCTCCAGCCCGATTCTTCATCCGGGCGGTTCACTTCAACCAGGGCTTCAAACATCAGCCAGAGTGAACCGGCAGTAATCAGTGACTGACCCGATATTGATTCTTTACTGTTCTTTAACGGTTTCTTAGCCAGATAGCCGGGAGGATGAATATCGGCAGGTGAATACCGTGATTCATAAGTTCTGTAATGGTTTAGTGGCCTAGCCAGACTGGCGTACATTCCGCAGATGTCCCACAAGGTTCCTTCAGCCCCGCCCAGTATCAGCGATAAGCCATAATGGTCGGAAGGAAAGGTCAGGGTGGTCATGCCAAGCTGTTGAAGGAGGTGATAAAACCGTTCAACCCCGAAATCTTTTAGCATTTTCACAGCAGGAATGTTCAACGACTTGGCCAGGGCCCTTTTGGCAGGGACAGCGCCTTCATAGCTCAGGTTGTAGTTTTTGGGAGAGAAACCGCCAATCTGGGTGGGAATGTCCGGTATCAGCGTGCCCGGTAGCAGTTCCCCTGCCGATAGCATAGCCGCGAACAGAATAGGCTTCAGCAGGCTGCCGGTGCTTCGTGGAGAAACGATTACATCAACATCACCTCCTGCCGACGGATCTGATGACTGGGTAATATTTCCCACATACGCCAGGACAGAACCGGATTCAACATCAAGCACAAGAGCGGCCAGATTATGTATTTCATTGGATTTCAAATAGTTATGATGGCGAAGCAGAATCTCATTCACTCTTTCCTGGAGGAAGGGATCAATAGTTGTTCTAATTACCCGGCCGCCCTGTTCATTGGCAGCCCTTGCAAGCAAATGCTGCGCCTTCTGAGGCATGGGGAGGGGTTTCTCAGGCAAAGGTTCGAGAAGGGCAAGGGAATAGGTATTGGTATCAATAAATCCTTTCCGGTAAAGCATCTTTAGCACACGGTCTCTCTTATTTCTCAGTAATTCGCGGTTCCTGGAAGGCTGGATCAGGGAAGGAGCGTTGGGCAATACGGCCAGCGTTGCGGCTTCCGCCCATGACAGGCTGAATGGGTCTTTCCCGAAGTATCTGTGCGAGGCAGCTGTAATCCCAACAACATTCCCTCCAAAAGGCGCACAGGAAGCATAAACAGAAAGGATGGATGATTTTGAATACCGGCATTCCAGCCGGATCGCAAAGAGTATCTCCATGATTTTATTCCATAGCGACCTTTCCCTGTGACCGCGTAACACCCTGGCCAGCTGCATGGTGATCGTACTGCCGCCGCTAACCCTTTTGTATGCTTTCAGGTTCTGCCAGGCAGCCCTTGCCAGCGAAAACGGATTAACACCCGGATGGTAATAATATGAGCGGTCTTCAAAGGTCAGCAAGGCTAGTCTGAATTTTCCGGGAATGCTGTCCGCTGTCGGAAAACGCCATTGACCATCTGTTGCAATACGGGCTCCAAGCATGCCTCCCTGCCGGTCTTCAAGTACCGTCGAAAAAGGTGTATCAGGCAGGGTAACGGGTAAAATTCTCAATAAGAGGACAAGCAAAAGAGGGATCAGCAAGATCCGTAACCATACAGTATTCCTGAAACCCCCGGCAATTGCGGCTATTGTCTTACCTGACCACTTCAACCCACTGACCGGCTTTACGCGCATTGAACCTGTTGTCATACATCGCTTCACAATATGGGCCGGAAAGGAAATATCTGCCAGGATAGGAAGCATGCAATAGCACTATATATCTTCTGGTGATCCCGGAAGGGAGGTCAAAATAGGTATACACCCGGTCATCCCGGTAGTCCTGGTAAGTAGGGATATCTTTTATATACACATTGGTCTGGCCGGTGATCCTGGTATTGATGATCTCCCAGCCGGAAGGAAATACCTGGGATAATGCCATATTTTTAACACCGCCCAACCCTCCTGTAGTTGTTAATGTCACTTCTGCCAGAAAGTCGGCGCCCTGACTTAATTTATTAATATTCAAAGGTTTGCCTTTTAAGTCGCGGTAAGCCACCTCCATTCTGATATTATGTTCATAGCCTGATACTTCCCCGGTGGCGGGTATCCCGGTCCGGATAATGCGGGTATATAAGATATTTCCTCCCAGGTTCTGAACCACTATCATGCCGTTGGATTCACCGGAAGGAATTTCTGTTTTCCAGACCGGCCGGGTCAGGTTCACTTTAACTGCCTTATTTTTACCTATTGTATAAGAGAAAGAAGGAATGTTCGAACTGATCACATTGGATAAGCCCATAAACCGGGCAAGGGCGATCAGGGTATAGGCGGTGGTTTGGGTGCTCATCCACTCCTGGCTGTTAAGTGAACGGGAAAGATCGAGTGCCAGCGGATAGGCTGCCTTAACATCACCCAGCAGACACAGGGTTTCAAGATTCATGGCTTTGTCTCTCTCAACACTTCCATACACCTCTTCCATACCCTGGACCCAGGAGGCCCTGCTGTTAATACCCTTGATCAGTTGCCTGGCAATATCCCTCTGTCCGGCCAGCAGATAGGCAGCGGCAAGGCGCGACCTGGTTTCCGGGCTCAGGTTCTTTTGCTCCCTGAGCTGGTACATGGCAGGCAGCTGCGGTGTCATAGCAAGAGCAAGGGTATACAGTCGGTAAGCCTGGATCAGATCACGGTAAGGATAGTAGCTTTCGGGTTTCGTTGCTGAAGGCGCCCATATCCTTGAAGCGTAAACCTGGTATCGTTTCCAGCTTTCTTTCATCCCGCCAGGCAGCACATATCCCAGGGCTTCCGCTTCAATGAGGAAGTTCCCGGCGTAATTTGTCGCCCATTCATCAGCCTGGTAAGCGCCCTGCCAATAACCAAAACCTCCTGAAGGCAATTGGAATGACCTGAGTTTTTGCAGTGCGGCCTTGATATTCACCTGTATCTTGTCTTTGTCTTTCTGCATCAGGTCAGTTACTGAGCTGAGAAACAACTGAGGAAATGCCCCCGAAGTGATCTGTTCGAGGCATCCGTGCGGGTACTGGATCAGGTAATCGAGCCTGCTCTCAAGATTTATTGGTAATATATGGGAAATCTCCAATACCACTTTACGGGTTCCTGGTATTCCAATTGGTTGATAATCAGTCTTCCAGACGGCTTTTGGCTGGATGATCCTGTCGGTATAATCGGTAACAGGTGGATTTGGGTTCCTGACATCGATTTCAATGGAATAAGCAGCCGACTCCTTTCCGGAAACTGATTTAACCTCAACCTTGCCGATACCCAGCTTTTGCTTCACTTTAAGATCGAAAGTAACCACCTGATCGCCTGTTTGGGAGAAGGTGATCTTTTTGGAAGCCGGGCCGGCAATTTCAAAATATTGATTTGTAGATAGTTGAACATTTACCTCTTTGATCCCTTTCTCCATGGCAAATACCGTGACCGGGAGTTTCACCGTTTCACCGGGACCCAGTACCCTGGGTAAGGTAGCCAGTACCATCAGGGGTTTTCGTACAGGGACAGTTTTTTCTGCAGCACCATAGGCAGCCTCCTGTCCGGCAATCACCATTGCCCTGACAGAGCCTACATAAGAAGGGATCTTTACGATATGTTTGCCTGTTACTCCTCCCTTTATGGCAAAAGGCCCCAGATAAACAACCATCGGCTTAAAACGGTTGGCTTTTTTAGGGTTTGATACCTTAAGATCCATATCGCCTCCAATGGCAAATACCTTTTCAAGTTTGCCTCCATAGGCCCCTAACACCAGGTCGAACATATCCCAGCTCTTAATACCCAATGCCTCCCTGGCATAAAAAGATTTCCACGGATCGGGTGTTTTGAAACGGGTCAGGTCAAGCAGGCCTTCATCTACCAGGGCAATGGTGTAAGTCATTGGTTTACCTGATCTTTCCCTTACTTTGATCACTGCATTCTCTTCCGGCCTCAGCACGGCGGGCATATCGATAACGGGTTCCAGCTGTGTTGAAGGATCATAAACCGACAACGGAATGACTCCGTAAAGACGAAGAGGCAGGTCGTTTACCGTTTGGGCATGCGGTTGGACCAGGGTGACATGCACATAGATATTGGGTGACATTTCCCTGGTCAGCTTAAATTTCACCACGGTTTCCTTCTCCTTCACATTCACCCAGTAGGCATCCACTATCTTTGATCCTGATTCGAGGCTTACCAGTGCTCTTCCTTTGCCTGAGGAGGGAATGGTAATAACAGCCTCATCCCCAACCTTGTATTTCTCCTTATCTGAAGTAAACGCCAGCATGGTTGCGGAGGCCGGGTTCTCCCTGTTTTCACGGCTTTGCCATGAAGGCCAGTCGATATACATTGTGGTTCCCGTTGAATGCCCGCTCACAGGATCCTTTACCCTGATAAGATATCTCCCCCAATCCGGGTAGTTGATCCTGAATGAAAATGATCCTTTCCCCTGGCTGGTCGAACAAAAGGTGTGAAATACCGGCTGTTTCTCAATATCCCCTTCGTAAGTGGCCTGGTTGTTACCGGACGAATTGAACCACCATCTCCATTCCAGTTTGAAAATCTCGACTTCCAGGTTCCTGACCGAAACCGGGTTTCCCAGCGGGTCCACCGTTCCGATAAGGACCTGGTGGTCCTGGTCTGTTACCAGCATCCCGGATTGCTTGTCGCCCCGGGGTATTTTTATGCCTACATAATTTTTATAGGTAGAAAGAGGTAAGGTAAAATAATCGGTGCTGGCATCTCCTCCTTCTTCGAACGCCCTGACGGTAAATCCCGCCTGAACTATGCCCGGAGCCGAGCGGTTTTCGGAAATGGTCTGTGTAAAGGATGCAAACCCTTTCTCATCCGTTTTTCCGTCGAAAAAGACCTGGTCCTCGCTAAAGAGCTTTTTGGTGGGATCATCGAAACGATAATCCTTGTAATTAGCGAAGGTTGTTGTGGAAGACTCCAGGGTAACATTCACACTTACCTTCAGGTTCCTGGCAAGAGCCCCGGTAAGCCAGGCCACATTAATCCGTCCCAGGATCTTTTCGTTCATGCTCAGCAATTTCTGACCGAAATCCAGGTTGATCTTCAGGCGGTTGGGTTTTACTGTTTCTATCTTCAGGTTTTTGGTGAAGACCGCCCCGCCCACTTTCACAACAGCCGTCCAGTTACCGGTAACTGCATCCTGTGAAGCCGGAACCGTAAACCGGTAGAACCCGTTTATTCCGGAGGTGCTGACAAATTTTCCGTTCAGCTGTCCGCTGGGATCATTGATCTCCAGGGTAACCGGGTGGGCAGGCGGCAGCGTTTTGTTCTTATCTTCCAGAATAAAACAAAGGAAAAGAGTGTCACCGGGCCTCCAAACTCCCCTTTCTCCATAAATAAATCCTTTAAGACCCTTTTGAATAGCCGCGCCTGAAACGTCAAACTGGCTGAGCGACAAGGATGAACCGTCATCTAACCTCAGGTAGCCCCTTTCTTTTCCCTTTTTCGCAATAAGCAGGTAAGGCTTCTCTTTCATATCGAGGGTAACCATACCATCCCTTCCCGTTACCCCTGATTTGATAAGCTGTTTCTGATAATTATACACTTCAACATCAACACCGCCCATGGGTTCGGACGACCGGAGATCGGTGACCACTGCCAGCAGCTGGTCCTTACCGGCTGTTTTGGCAATGATACCCAGATCCGAAGCCAGAATATTCCTTGACGGGAACCTCTCCTGGTTATAATAAGAGGCATTGCAGGGGTTATCCCGTTCATTCCAGTTGTAGTTGTCCGGATAATAATCATAGTAATAAGATTCAGCGTCTTCCCAATAACTATCTTCCGCCAGTGCTTCTTCATCAACAGCCTGGATCTTCTCCATCTCCCTGTCAACACCCTTATTATCAGCACATTCGTATAATGAATACGCCTTTTTAAAACTGATGGTCACGTTGTACACGGCACCCGGATCGTTGTCGATCAGCGGAGCAAGGTCAAGGAAATAGGTATTCCAGCGGGAATGATCCAACGCCTTATTATTCAGCAGGTTCATCCTTTCCCGGTATACCGGCTTCCCTACCCTTTTCAGTTCGTCGTTCCCGTCGAGGTTATTCACCTGGAGGAACTGGGCTACATTATCTTCAAAAATTTTGATGATCCGGATATCTACCCTGCTCAGGTTGATGGCTTCAAAGGGAACGATCAGTCCTTCAGACCGGGGAAGAATGACCCCGTTACCAAGAAACCTTACCTCAGGCTTTGTATCTTCAAACACGATTTCCTCCGAATAAGGTTTTGAGAGCAGATGACCATCCATGTTCCTTATCCCCGCATCAACATAAAGCACTGCCTGGCGAAAAGACTTGTCAGGAGGATAGATCCTGAGGAAATTGTTATCATGCTCCAGGCTCAGCCTGTTCTGTGAACCCAGCCGGACTAATCCCCTGGCATCCTGCTCAGGGTCCAGAGGGTCGGAAAAATTAATGACTACGCAGGGATTGGGACCGTTTATAATCCTCGTTCCCAACACCTTGAACTCTCGTAGCGAGGGGATCTCAATTTTCTTTTTTCCCTTCTGATCGATATCG
>JAPLDE010000260.1:43903-52572 GCA_026391855.1 Bacteroidota bacterium
TACTATTTCCATTCCAGGACATGACCAATTCATATGATTTCTCCGACCTGGGAATACTATCTATCTGGTAATGATGTAGTTTCCGGTTTGCCTCGTGGTTCCAGCTTACGAGTACCTGTCTTCCATTAAAGCTGGCAGCCAACACTTTTTCGATGGCTTTCAGGTCAATAACATCGGCCGTTTCAATTACTCCGTTCAGCCGGTAGAACAGCCTTTTTTCAGGATCAATGACCGTCATTCCCTCATACTTCACAGAGAAATCCTGTTGAATGGTCTGAAATTGAAATTCGAAGGTCTTGAACTTAGCCGGTACGTCTATCAGTTTCGACAGGTAGAATCTGGCATTGAAGACCTTGCCTCCTTTCAGGGCTTCATCGGGTTTGTATTCAATCGTCCGTTTATCTATCCAGTGGATCTTACCTTTGATTGAAGGCGAAAAGCTGAAGAGTTTTTCGTCAACAACAATACTGTCGGCCACGGCTCCTGAATAATCCTGGGCTAACCTTATCCTGATGGTAGATTCAGAAGAGATCACTCCCGAGGTAAAGGCTGCCAGATAAGTGCTGAAACCCGGATCAATACGAGGCTGACGCTGGTGTTTTTTCTTTAAACAGGAAGAGGAACAAACCAGGATCACCAATAAGAAAACGATGTGTTTTCCACAGGATAAATTTCTTGTATTCATAACAGGGCTAAGGTTGAGGTTTTAAACCAAATGACTGAATGTCAGAAATATATTGACAGGCTCCCTATTTTTTCTTTTCGAAAACCAGTTGTCCTGAAATATAGGTTCTCAGTATGGTGGTTGACGGAACTTCTGTCAGGGGTATTTCCATAATATCGTTGTCGAGAATTACAAAATCAGCCAGTTTGCCAGCTTCCAGGCTACCCTTTATTTTTTCATCAAAACAGGCTTTGGCGGCCCAGATAGTGATGGATCTAAGCGCCTGTTCACGTGACAGCGCGTTTCCCATGAGAAACCCCTGTTCCGGCCATCCTTTCAGGTCTTTGCGGGCAACGGCAGCATAAAAACTCAGTAACGGGCTGATTTTTTCGACCGGGAAATCGGTGCCATTAGGCAGCCACCCGTTCTGTTCGAGTAAGGTTTTATAGGCATAAGCATTGTTGATCCTTTCCGGCCCCAGGCGGTCGCCGGCCCAGTACATATCAGAAGTGGCGTGCGTGCTTTGAATGGCCGGTATGATGGAATATTTCTGGAACATAGGCATATCCTGAGGGTCAACTACCTGTGCATGTTCAATCCTCCATCTCCTGTCGTTCTTGCCTTTGAGAAACTCACCATATATATTCAGCACCATCCGGTTGGCAGAATCTCCTATACAATGGGTATTCACCTGGTAACCATGATCATAGGCCAGCTTACAATATTTTCTGATCTTATCCGCAGAGGTAACGATCACGCCAAAGTTATCCGGGTCGTCGGAATAAGGCCGGAGCAGGCAGGCACCGCGGGAACCCAGTGCTCCATCGGCATATAGCTTTATTGATCTTACATTCAGCGAGTTCGTTTCACAGATCCCTTTGTTGATAAAGTGATCGATATTTTCTTCTGAAGGTTCCAGCATGGCATAGACCCGTATATTAAGGTATCCGCTGTTTTGAAGGCTGTCGAGCAGAAGCACCCTTTCTTTTGTCAATCCTGCATCTGCCACGGTAGTGAGTCCAAAGGAAAAACAATCCGTTTCGGCTTCCGACAGAAATTTCACCATATTCTGCCTGCTTTGTGGGGGGATCGCTTCCTTGAACCTGTCGGCCGTCTCTTCGAAGAACAGCCCGGTAAACCGGCCGTTAACCAGCTGTGCCTGAGCTTTTACAGCAAGATTGGTTTCGGTAATTCCTAGTGCACTAATAGCAGCTGAATTGGCCAGGATGGCATGGCCGTCGATCCTGATAAGTACTGCCGGGATATCTGGAAATACCTTATTTAACAAGGAATTGTCAGGAAATGTCTTACCCGGCCAAAGGTTCTGATCCCAACCCCTTCCGGCCACCCAGGCAGAGGGATGCTGATCGTGAAATTGCCTGACCCGTTCTATCATTTCCTCTTCAGAACGGGCACCCGATAAACCGGCCATCGTCTTGGTTCCCAGCGCATACCCGGTAAAATGAGCATGTGAATCAATAAACCCCGGATAAACCGGCTTCCCATGAAGGTCTATGGTATTTTCTGAGGTAAATTGTTGAAGAATATAAGTATTAGTCCCTGTGGCCGCAATTCTCCCGTTTCTCACAGCCATGGCTTCCACCTTAGTCATACTGTCATCCAGTGTGTAAATAGTGCCATTCAGGAGGATGATCTCGGCATGTTGTTTCATCGGGCGGCAGGATTGGAGAATCAAAAACACAAATAACAGAAATACAATAGAATAAGATTGCTTCATGCGCTGAAGATGAAAGAAAATACTTTATGTATAATTGGACAATTAAAAGTAAATAATTTTTGAAATCTTCCTTAAACAAAAAAGTTACCGGATCTGACCCGCCCAAATAAAATCTGTAAACCCGGGAACCGGATTAATCTCATCAATTTTAAAAAAAGTATTACTATTTGTCAAGTGATACTGTACAAATAGTAAGAATTTCATACTCTTCAGAAAAGTACTCCGGACAGTGATGCTGGTTTAATCCGGACTTTTTATTTCAGAAATGAAAATTCTTTCGAATACTTCATCATCTGCCCTGCATAGTCATCGGGATATTCCACTTTCACGTCCACTATCTGATCACCCTTCATTACTGGAGTGAATACAGGGTTCATGAAGCCTCCGTAAGGAGAAATATGGAGCTTTTTAAAACGGGCCAATACCTCTTTGTGAAGCTCCTGGTCAACCTGTACGCCATATTTTTCCACCAGCTTTTTACCGGCCTCATAATCACCGGTAGATTTAATACGCTGAATTTCAGCCAACAGCTCACCAAACAGGGTGTGAAGCTTTTGATAATCGTTCACCACAAAATAGGTTTTCCCGTCTTTGTTACGCTTTTCTATCACCTTACCGGCACTCCCTTTTTCGAAAACCCAATGGGCAATCAGGGCCCGGTTCCGCATATGGGCCTCTTCAATGTTTTTACCAGGTTCGATCCGGGTGAGCTGGGTCATCAACCCGTTTCTGATATAAGAGTTATACTCAGCCTTTGCTGCCTCAAGAGTAGGGATCACTCCCAGATCAACCATTTTCTGGTCCATGACAAAGTAAAGGGCAAACAGATCGGCCCGGGCTTCTTCCAGGGTCGACTGATAGTTTTTCAACATTTCAGAGGTAACACCCGGAAGAAGTTGTCCCGAAGCATGGCCCAGGCATTCATGCAGATCAGTAGTCACATTCCCTACCTGATAACCGTATTTTTCCACCAGTTTTCTTTCTTCTTCCGAATAACAGAATTCTTCCAGAAAACCATTTCCCAATGCGGCCTGATCATAGGCATAAGTGATGTTGTCCATAGTGACTGACTTAGAGCCATGCTCTTTTCTGATCCAGTCGGCATTGGGAAGATTAATGCCTATGGGTGTGTTGGGATAGCAGTTACCACCCAGCTGGGCAGTAGTAATTACTTTAGCGCTGACCCCTTTCACACTAGTCTTTTTGAATCTCGGTTCGGCAGGAGAATGATCTTCGAACCACTGGGCATTACGGCTTATGATCTCCGCCCTTTTCGTACCCTGCTGATCCATGAAGTTAACTACCGCTTCCCAGGTAGCTTTCATACCCATAGGATCATCGTAATTCTCTACAAAGCCATTTACATAATCAACCCTCGAGAAAGTGTCCTGCGACCATAACACATTGTAATCGTCCCAGGTTTTCAGGTCACCGGTTTTATAATAGGCGATCAATAACTCAATTCCTTTTTGTTGTTGTTCATTTTCAGCAACTTGCATGGCTTTCCCGAGCCAGAAAACAATTTTCTCAATAGCAGGACTATATAATCCCCCTATTTTGTAAACCTCCTCGGTCACCTTGCCGTTTTTCTTCACCAATTTTGAATTCAAGCCATATGACACCGGCGAATTATCATTGGGTCTCTTCAGGGCTGTATAAAAGGCTTCGGCTTCTTTCTGGTTTATACCTTCATAGAAATTTACCGCCGAGGAAAGGATCAGGTCGTTTGCCGGGTCCTGGCTTACCTTTTTCGGTGCAATGGCAGGATCAAAAAGAACAGGGACCAGGAAGGAAAGGAATTGGTCGGTTGTTTCGCCTTTTTCCAATGGGAAGCCTGCCTGATCAGCGTTTTTAACCAGATCGGTAAAATAGGCTGAGCTGAAATCAGGAATGAATTTATCGCTGCCATAATGATGGTGGATGCCATTAGAAAACCAGACCCTTTTAAGATAAACCACGAACTTCTTCCAGTCTTCGGTTTCCTTGTTTCCCTTGTAGGTTGAATAAATGTTTTCCAGGGTTTTTCTGATCCTCAGGTTATATTTGTAATTCTGGTCCCAGGTAATATCCCTTCCGCAAAGGGCAGCCTGGCTTAGATAATAGATCAGCTCTTTCTGTTTAAGGGTCAGGCTGTCGAATCCAGTTACCTGGTACCTCATTATTTTCAGGTCGGCAAACTGTTCAACCAGAAATTTAAAAGAGTCTTTCGGTTGCTCATTTTTTTGTTTGGGTTGACATGCGATCATCATCACAATAAGAATAAGTAACAAAGGTAGTAACTTGTTTTTCATATGGTTACACTTTTAAGTTAGGTAAATAGAAGAATTGGCAAGTGTAAAAGTACCTGTTTCATTATTGGACCGGGTAAGAATTCGGTAAAAATCAACATTGTGTCGATGAACGACAATGAGGGTTAAACGGGATCGCCGTTTTGTACTTGTATCTTTTGCAACAAGCTAGAATTAATGTTACTTTAGTATTTATTCATAGATGATTTACTTATCCTTTGGGATATTGAATGGAAGAGCTATAAAGCCACCAGAACCCCGTTTCTTAAACCAGGAACAACATGGGTGAGATCCATGCTGAGACAATAAGACAGTGAATCATCCGCTCCCAGGTTACGCAGGCGTTTACGATGGGCCGCCTTTTCCATGTATCCGGCCAGATCTGTACCGGCTGTATTCCATAAGTCAATACAGGCTTTAGCGGCATCGCAATCGGTCTTGAACACACCGCTGTTAATGAGTTTCTCGGACAAACACCCGGCGAACAGGCTGTCCTCCAGGCTAAACTGCAATTTCCAGCCCGAACAAAGGATGAGCAGGTTCATTCCCCGCTTGCCCTGATCGATTGCCCAGTGAAATACAGCGGAAATATTGACGAAAGCGCCCAGTACTATTGAATCGGCATCTTGTGAAAGAGTAATGGCCATGGTACCATTGGTAGTACTGTAAACAATGGTTTTACCCCTGACCTCCTCTCTCATATAATCAAAAGGAGAATTCCCGAAATCGGCAAAATCGAGTATGCTTCCTTCCCGTTCGGCAGCCACCAGGAAACCTTTCTCTTTGTATTCCCTTGCTTCTTCAAGGCTGGCGACAGGAATTATCTCTTTAACCCCGTTCTCAAAGGCGGCACACATGGCGGTTGTAGCCCTCAGTATGTCGGTTACCACTATCACATAAGGCTTTTCTGTCAGAATGGCCGGGAAAAGCGCCGGTGACAGACATACTTCAAGTGTAGGAATACTCTCAACTCTTACCATTCATAACCTTAATAACTGCTATAACCTTCATCACCCTGAACACCTCACCCCCCAACCCCCTCTCCTCCAGAGAGGGGGAGAACGGTTTACTCAGTCATAACCTTCATCACCCTAAACACCTCACCCCCCAACCCCCTCTCCTCCAGAGAGGGGGAGAACGGTTCACTCAGTCATAACCTTCATAACTGCCATAACCTTTATAACTCTTTATAAAAAGGGAACTTTACTACCCTGGCTTTCAGCGATTTATCACGAACCCTGATATAGATTTCACTGCCTTCTTTGGCATAGGCAGGAGGAACATACCCCATCCCAATTGCTTTTTTCACGGCAGGTCCCATCGTACCTGAGGTTACCACCCCAATGGTGTTACCGTTTGCATCTTCAATAAGATATTCATGACGGGGGATCCCTTTATCAACCATTTCAAATCCGACCAGCCGGCGGGTAACACCCTCCTGTTTGTGTTTCAGGATACAGGCTTTGTTGATGAACTCCTTTTCATCAGTGAACTTAGTGATCCATCCCAGACCGGCTTCGATGGGTGAAGTGGTGTCGTCGATATCGTTACCGTACAGACAGAATCCCATTTCAAGACGAAGGGTATCCCTGGCTGCCAGACCTATAGGCTTGATCCCGAATTCTTTACCGGCTTCCATCACGGCATTCCAGATGCTAACGGCATGCTTGTTATCAAAATAGATCTCGCAACCACCCGAACCTGTGTAACCGGTAGTCGACAAAATGATGTCCTTCACTCCCGCAAATTCAACGATCTGGAAAGTGTAATACTCCATATTTAATATAGGAGTGTTGGTCAACTTCTGCATGGCCTTCAGTGCCAGCGGTCCCTGAACGGCCAGTTGGGAAACTTCATCAGAAGCATTATACAGTAAGGCTCCCATCTTGTTCTGACGGTTACACCATTCCCAGTCCTTATCGATGTTGGCGGCATTCACCACCAACAGATAGGTGTCTTTATTGAAGCGGTAAACCAGCAGGTCATCCACAATACCTCCCTTGTCGTTGGGAAAACAGGAATACTGGACCTTCCCGTCCCATAACTTTGAGGCATCATTAGAGGTAACCCATTGTACGAAATCGAGGGCTTTGGGTCCTTTTACCCAGAACTCTCCCATATGGGAGACATCAAAAACTCCGACACCATTCCTTACGGTATCGTGTTCCGCATTGATCCCTTCATATTGAACAGGCATATTATAGCCTGCAAAAGGGATGATCTTGGCTCCGAGAGCCTCATGAACTTCAAGTAGCGCAGTGTTTTTCATATATTAAAAGAATTTGAGTAGTCAGCTTCAGATGCAAAGGTAGTAAAAAGCATATGGTCAGGTTGTCTTCAAAGAAATATCTTATCTTTGAAAAGCAAAACAAAAAATGCTTTTTTCAAAACAAAATACGCCCCGCTGGCTGATCTTCCTGATTCCTTCAGGTGAGCTGGCATTTATGCCTCAGGTGATGGGCATCGTTCTAACGGTAAGGCTGATCTCTTACCTGCTGGCCCGCACCTATGCCGGAATTGTCAGGTACACCAATACCAGGGATGCCTTAAAGATTGTCTTCGCTACGGCCATCGGAAGCCTGGTGTTTATTTTTATCAACCTGGTCTTCTATCACTGGGTAAACCAACGGTATATTATACCTTTCTCTATCATCATCATCGATTTTATCACTACTTCCTTTGCCCTTACCGTCTTCCGCCTGTCGGTAAAGATGGCCTACCTCGAATTTATCAACCCAGGCAGGGAAAAACGCAATGTGATAATTTTCGGGGCAGGAGAAAGCGGCATCATGACCAAAAGAGCCCTGGACAGGGATGCCGGCACCAAATATAAAGTACTGGCTTTTATTGATGAAGACAGCAGGAAAATAGGAAAAACACTCGAAGGGGTTTCTATCATGGGTTTGGAAAAGCTTGAAAATCTACTGGAAACCAGCACTATAGCCCATGTCATCCTGAGCGTTCAACACCTGAACCCAAAGAAAAAGCAACTCATTGCCGAAGTTTGTCTTTCCCATAATACCAAGGTCCTTAATGTTCCGCCGATGATCAACTGGATCAACGGCGAGCTGAGTTTCAAACAAATAAAAAGGATTAATATCGAAGACCTGCTTGAGCGGGATGAGATCAGGCTGAACGAGGAAAAGATCAGCCGGGAACTGGTGGGAAAGAGCATCATGATCACCGGGGCTTCCGGATCTATCGGCAGCGAGCTGGTGAGGCAGATCTGTAATTTCCAGCCAAAACAGATGATTCTGATCGACCAGGCTGAGTCCCCGCTCTATCACCTGGAGCTGGAATGTACCGAAAAATCGTTGTTTACCCGCATGGAATTTTTAGTGGCTGACATATGCGACGAGGTGAGGATGCGAAAGATCTTCGACAATTTCCACCCCGAGATCATCTACCACGCGGCAGCATACAAACATGTCCCGATGATGGAAGGAAACCCTACGGAAGCCGTGAGAACCAATGTAGAAGGCACCCGGATACTGGCCGACCTGGCTATTGAGCACAACGCCGAAAAGTTCATCATGATCTCCTCCGATAAGGCAGTGAACCCGACCAATGTAATGGGCGCCACCAAGAGAATTGCCGAGATCTATACCCAGTCGCTCAACCAGCTGAACAAAACGAGATTCATCACTACCCGTTTTGGTAACGTACTGGGTTCCAACGGATCAGCAATACCTTTATTCAGAAAACAGATAGAAGGAGGCGGTCCCATCACCATCACCCATCCCGATGTTACCCGCTTTTTCATGACCATTCCCGAGTCGACCCAGCTGGTGCTGGAGGCCGGGGCTATGGGCAAAGGCGGAGAGATCTTTATCTTCGATATGGGGAATTCGGTGAAGATCGTCGACCTGGCCAAAAAGATGGTAAAGCTGGCCGGTCTGTCGCTGGGAAAAGATATCCAGATCATATACACCGGTCTTCGACCGGGTGAAAAACTATATGAAGAACTCCTTTTCGATAA
>JAPLDE010000194.1 GCA_026391855.1 Bacteroidota bacterium
ATCGATCCTGATGAATTATGGGACTTTATCAATAACACCAGACCAAACCGCGAAAGAATCCGGGATGTTATTGCCAAATCACTGGAAAAGAATAGGTTAACCCTGGAAGAAACCGCCGTCCTGATCAATGCGACCGATTCCGACATGGTGGAGATGATCAAAGACGGGGCACGGACCCTGAAAGAACGGGTGTATGGAAATCGTATCGTATTGTTTGCCCCTCTTTATGTCGGGAATAAATGCATCAACAACTGTGCGTATTGCGGATTCCGGACCTCAAACAAGGAAGCGGTAAGAATTACCCTTTCCGACCAGGAACTGGTGGAAGAGGTTGAATCACTGGAAGATACCGGCCAGAAACGGCTGATCCTGGTTTACGGCGAGCATCCCGACTATTCTCCCGAGTATATTGCCCATACAGTCAGGACAGTATACCAGGTTAAAAAAGGCAATGGGGAAATCAGGCGGGTGAATATTAATGCGGCTCCGCTGGGAATTGACGGTTTCAGGGTGATAAAACAGGCTGGTATAGGTACATACCAGATTTTCCAGGAGACTTACCATCCCGGGGCTTATGCGAAATATCATTTAGGCGGTGTGAAACGTAATTTTGAATACAGGCTAACTGCCCTCGACCGTGCCCAGGAAGCCGGCATCGACGATGTGGGAATTGGTGCGCTCTTCGGATTGTATGACTGGCGTTACGAAGTGATGGGGCTGGTAAGACATGCAAACCATTTTGAAGCGGTTTATGATGTAGGTCCTCACACGATCTCCTTCCCAAGGATCCAGCTGGCCTCTGCCATGCAGATGGAACACAATTTTACCGTAAATGATGAGGATTTTACCAGGCTGGTCGCCATTCTTCGCCTGGCCGTCCCCTATACGGGTTTGATCCTTACCGCCAGGGAAAAACCTGACGTAAGGCGGGAGGTTCTCAAATACGGCGTTTCCCAGATCGACGGAGGCACTAAGCTGGAACTGGGTGGTTATCATGAAGCAGGGAAAGAGCCCCAACAAAACCTCAACAAGGAACAGTTCTTTATCAACGATTCCCGTCCGCTGGAAGAGATCATCGGTGAACTGCTGGAGAACGGATACCTGCCCTCTTTCTGCACTTCCTGCTACCGTATGGGCAGGACAGGCGAACACTTCATGGAATTTTCCGTTCCCGGTTTTATTAAAAGATATTGCTCACCCAATGCCATCCTGACCCTGGCTGAATACCTGGAAGACTATGCTTCGGCTGAAACAAAAGTTAAAGGGTACGAGGTCCTCCGGAAAAACATTGCAGATCTTTCACATTATCAGAATGTTGACGAACTGAACAACAGAGTGTCGCAGATAAAACAAGGTCAACGGGACCTATATTTTTAACCCTAAAAAGACTACCCATGACAGAGATCAGAATTCTGGGACTGCTGATCAAGGACAGAATAAAGGAAGCCGGCAGAACCCAACAGGTACTTTCAGCGCATGCCCGTATAATCCGTTCACGACTAGGCTTTCATGAGCTTTCTTCCGACAAATGCAGCAGAACCGGCATCATTCTCCTTCATCTGACAGGAACACCGGCAGAATGGGACAAACTGGAAGCAGACCTGTCCGCAATAGGCGGAATAGAAGTTAAACACATGTCCTTCAATAAATAAGACCAACAACGATGGAAGAAATTATCATACTGGGAATCCGGGTAAAAAAAGCCGCCACAACGGCGGTCCGACTTCAGTCCCTCTTGTCGACCTATGGTTGTGTGATAAAAACCCGGCTCGGCCTTAATGAAATTGTGGATGACTACGCCGGATTCGGCGGATTGATACTGCTGGAACTGATGGGCGACCCCAATGAATGCTACCGGCTTGAAAATGAACTGCTTTCGATGGATGATATTGAAGTCCGAAAAATGAATTTTCCAAAACTTTAACATACGGGACATGCAATTTTTCTGTAGGGACATGCCATGGCATGTCCCTACAATATGAAAATTTTATCATACATTTTATAATTGGCTTAATAATCAACACATTATGTCGTCTGAATGGCTGATCCGCTGGAAGCCGTCTGTTGGGAAGAAGACCCTTTTATTTATTGCCGGTATCCTCTGGATGCTCGCCGGGTGTATCCTTCTTTTCAGGGGGATCTTTCATCTGATCAATGATCATTACTACCTGTTGATCAGTTTGTCAGGAGGTGCTGTCGGAGGCATTCTTTTCTACCGCCTGGTCTTTGCCCGTGTCTCCAATAAATACATCCGCCGGATTCTTCACCTGGAGAACGACAGACCCTGCGTTTTTTCCTTTTTCAGCTGGAAAAGCTACCTGATCATGGCTTTTATGATCTCAATGGGTATCTTCCTCGGAAAAAGATTTCTTCCTCCCCATGAACTGCATGTTTTCTTTGTGATCATGAGCATTCCCCTGATCACCTCCGGCTTACGGTTCATAAAGCATGGGGTTGATTATCTGCAGCCGTTGGGTTGAGCTGTTCATTCTCGCCTTTTTATCATTCATACCATAAGCTGCTTGCACCCGGGGAAATGCAACATCAAACTTTATCATGGTCCTCCCATGACGGTTCATCGGGAAATTTAACATTATCATTGGGAGGTTAATTCATTACGTTCATATTGGCTACAGGGGTTTGATGCCTGAATGCATCGAAAAAATTATACTATTAAAAGTCCCGTTAGGGACTAAACCCCTGTAGCTCAATGGTTCCACGAATGGTTGACCGTGCCTTTAGGCACGGAACAAAATGCTTCTTTGAAAAAATGAAGATTCGGATAAAGATCTCTGATTTCATTTCCATGATCCTCGTTAATATTATCAATAACTTTGAAATGATGATAAAACTAATCAGAAATGCCATGAATCACATTATCAGCAAGTTGCTCTTTTCTGCTTCCGTTATCTTTCTTTCATTGACTATCAGCTTAACCACTTTTGCCCAGTGGGTTCAGGTTGGAAGCGCTCCTATCGGTAATTGCGATGTTAACTCCATTATGGTCGACAAGAATAATATTTTCGTTGGTTCCAACTGGAATGTATTGATGTCGCCCGACAGCGGAAACAACTGGTTATCAATTGGTAATGGAGTCGCAGTGAATGAGAAAGCCGGTTTTGCCTTTATTGACAGTACCATCCTGGTAGCAACCTGGTCATCATTGTTCAAATCCTGCGATTATGGTGTCTCCTGGGTTCCTGCCAGTACCGGAATGCCCTCAGGCTGTGACATAACTTCCGTTCTGAAGGTAAATGACAATATTTATGTTACAACGCTGGGCGACGGTATTTTCCTGACTTCCGGTCTAATTGACATCTGGTGTGCTGCCAACAACGGTTTACCAAGTTTATATACCTGGACGGTAGCTTTCAGGGGTGATACCCTGTTTTTAGGAACAAACATTCATGGTATCTGGGAATCGGTGAATGGAGGAAACTCCTGGTCGGTTTGTACTCATGCTATGGACGGTAATAGCGTTATTACCATAGTTTTTAAGGGTAACCATATGTTTGCAGGAACCAGCGATGGCATTTATCATCTGGTTTATGACGGAGTTGCCTGGAATTTCGCCGGCAAAATGTTAGCAGGTTATACTGTAAATCAGTTGATTTTTGAAGGTAATTATCTGTTTGCCGGATCAAACTACGGAGTTGATTATTCTCCTGATAATGGAATAAACTGGTATGCCTCCCATGATGGTTTGCCAAACAGCTATGCTGTCAAGACCCTGGCCGTTCATGCCGGTTATCTGTATGCCGGTACCCAGGGGCATGGCGCTTACAGACGGTCCTTATCCGAAGTGCTGGGAATAGGTGAACCGGAAAAAGATACTCCGGCAAGCCTGACCATTACACCCAATCCAGCCGCTGAAAGTATCACCCTCAGCATTTCAACCTCTTCATTAAGAATAACTTATCTTGTAACTGATCCATTCGGCAAATTGGTTCTTTCAGGTTTAATAAACAATTCATCTTCCCGGATAGATATTTCTTCGCTCAGAAATGGCCTGTATATTCTTCAGGTACAGGAAGATGATACCATTCTTTCAGGAAGGTTTGTTAAGGCACAGTAGACTGAAGCCAGTCAAAATTAATCTCCTGTGAATGTTTACTATTAGTAAACATTTCTCTATTTTTGTGTAATGTTTAATATTATTGCACGAAAGACACTTTTGGGTTATTGTACCAAGTATCCGATGGCTGCATCTTCGTTGCAGGAATGGTATTATGAACTGATTCAAAGCGACTTTAAAAACTTCAACGAACTGAAAATGAAATATGCTGATGCCAGTTTGGTTGCCGATGACAGGGTGGTATTTAATATCAAGGGCAACAATTACAGGTTGGTTGTCAGGATTGTATTTCAATTCAAAGTTATCCAGATAAAATGGTTTGGCTCACATGAAGAATATGACAATGTTGATGTCTCGGGGACAAATTTTAAAAAGAAAAAATCCTGAAATTCCCATGAGTTTGCACTCACCAACAGAGATGATTATAACCACATGGGTATTCCATCTGGCCATTAAAATCAAAATTATTAACAGATGAAATTCCCATGAGTTTGCACTCACCAACAGAGATGAATATAACCACATGGGTATTCCATTTGACCATTAAAATCAAATTTATTATCAAATGAATTTAAAAATCATTGGATCTGAAAAAGAATATCAGCAGTTCCTGGCATGGGCCGATAAAATGTTCGATAAAAAAGTAGCTCCGGAATCTCCTGAAGGAGAAGAACTTCAGGTCATTCTATTATTAATAAAGCAATATGAGGATCAACATTATCCCATACCAAAACCTGATCCCATTGAGGCGATAAAAAATAAAATGGTTGATTTAGGATTAAAGAACACGGATCTTGTTGGGAAAGCAGGTTCAAAAGGATATATTTCGGCAATTTTGAACAGACACAAACCACTTACTCTTGAACTGGCCAGGTTTTTTCATAAAGAACTAGGAATCCCCTCCGATATTTTGTTGGCTTAAACAGCCCGTTAAAACGTAACGCGCACACGCGCATACGTTCATACGTACACACGTACCAACGTTTTGCCGGTTTCCCATATAAAACTTTCAAACCAAAACCTGAAAAGTAGCCATAGAAAAAGCCGGATACCTCTTATCACAAGGAGTAATCCGGCTTCCAATTTTGCTTACAGAACAACTGACTACATCTTTGGGGTCGCAGGTGTTTTGGAGGCAACAGTATCATCTACAGCAAAGCCCCACTCGGCCAGTCGTTTAGGATTTTTGGAGTTTACGGCCTTGAGCAGGTTGCGGCTGCTTTTCAGGATGTCATCGATCGGGCCCAACAACAAATCGCGTTCCCGGTAAGCAGCTTCCATCTGGCCTTTTAAGTTTTCGGCCAATTGATGCTTTTCCTTTGCGGTTGCAATAGTAGGTCCTACTTTCGACCAATCCTGGTCCTTTAATGCCTTGAGTTGCGAATTTTCACCTTCGGCCTGGTGCTTGCTGTAGACTTTCGCTGCCAGGTCGAGAATCTCCGGAGGATTTTGGGAGATGGCAATTCTTCCTTTTGTGTTAGCCATTGTTTAAATTTTTTAGTGAATGACTTATTTTAATTCAAGGAGGATGTAAATATAGTAGAATATTTGTATATAGTATCATTCTGTCTGTAAATTTTAATACTGCCACCTGCAATATTCATTCTGCCACCTTCAATGTTCATTCTGCCATCCGCAATGTTCATTCCGGCACCCGCAATATTCATTCCGCCACCTTCAATATTCATTCCGGCACCCGCAATATTCATTCTGCCACCTGCAATATTCATTCTGCTATCCGCAATGTTCATTCTGATAAAACCAACGTTCATTCCGGCATTATAACAATTCATACCGGTATTATCAATATTCAAACTTCCGGCATGAAGGTTCACTTTGAAAACTTATTTTTGAAAGATTATACTTTTCCTGCAACAGTGAACCTTAACTCATTATAAAAAATTTTATATTTACAGTTCTATCTGACCCGGAGCAAAATGGTATAACTATAAACCATACCAGCTACTGAATCCTACAAACTGCTAAGTTAACGAAGGTCTATACAGAGAACCTGGCAAACATCCTGAAAATTGGATAGTAACTTATACTGATTGAGAACCTTTTATCATGGAAAATACCCACAATTCTATCTTTATACTGGGTGGTCATGATCTCGAAATGCTTGAAATCCGAAAAATACTCGAATCGGGAAACCTTATATTTTATGATTTCAACCTGGACTGGGGAGCAAAACTAAGCAGCTACCTCCCGGTTTTTGATGACAGTTCAACATTTGTCGGTATAGAACTTATAATGTATATAGAACCTCCTTTGCACTACATTGAAATTGATCACCATAATGAGAAGCATGCTTTACCTTCCTCTATCAAACAGCTTGCAGAAATGCTTAATATTTCTTTAAATCGCTGGCAGCTATTGGTGGCAGCCAACGACCGGGGGTATATTCCGGCCATGCAGGCCATGGGAGCCAATAAGAAGGAGGTTTGTTTGGAACTGAATTGTTGTAATGAATCGGAAATAGAAGACATCAAAGAAAATATCATCAGATTAGTAATATAACAATAAAACTATGGCTTTACACAGTTACCATATTTTTCTGTTCCCCTTTCAATGGGAGAAAGAAAAATACAAAGGCAAACCATTTAACGAGAGGTTTGATCTTAATAATATAAATATTCAAACCGGTTCCATGTGGGAAAACATGCCATTCCCAAAAGGCGAACAATATGAAACTGAATTGTATAATGAGAAAAATTTCTTTTACAAATTTGTCCACAAAGTATTATATGATGCAGGGAAAACGGATGATCCCATTATAAAACATTTTGAGCGTAAAGAAGCTTATAGTCAGGAACTTACTTATGAAATTGGAATTACTGCTAACCGTGAAAATACATACGTTTTAAAGATCAAATCCATTGGGATTGATCTCTTTTCAACTGGAACAGGTATTCTTATATTTTATCTTGAAAACTATCAATATCCTAACCTTGATGATGTTAAAAGAATCAATCAGTTTGGCAGAAGGATATTCCCTCCTTACATGGTGACCGGAGAAGGAGTTTCTGGGACAAAAAGAGGTGAACTTGCAGATTACATTAAAATAACAGGACTATTCGGAGAACCTTCAAGCTATTTTGAGGATTTCAGCCATTTTAAAACGACCGACAATTGGAAACCTGCCAGGTTTATTGATTCACTAATTAAAGATCTTGATGATACGATTGAACCTGAGCCTGTGGTCGACGACCGGATGTTTACTATGTGCTGGTTCTTTAGTGATAAGATGGCTGGAAAGATAAAAGATGAAACTCAATACCCGGATTTCGTTTCCAGCAACAACTGGCATGAGTACCTTTTTGTCGATAGCAGCGATTCATCCTGCCAGAATAAACAAATGCAGCAAAAATTGCTTGAAGAACATACATATGCACGCTGGCAAAAATACGGTACTCTATATGGTGTTACAAGATACTCATTTATAGCGGTATCAGATGAAGAAGGGTTTGCCCGAAATGTCTTGTTAACTTATTTTAGAACCATTTATGTTCGAATGGTTGAACTTGTTCTTGTTCAGCAATCATCCACATTAAAATTTTCGGCTGAAATCAATATGTTAAGTACCCTATCTGATCATAATTCTCAAAGATTGGCCGACAATATCGGGAAGTTTTACCAGTCATATATACGTTTTGTCAATCAGGTATATTACCGCAATATTACAACACAGGAACAAGGTATCGAGCTGTACGACATGTTGCAGGAAAGTCTCTTTATGAATGACCAGGTGAAGGACCTTGGTGATGAGATCGGTGATTTACATAATTATGCTACATTGCTTGATGAAAAAAAACAGAGTAAAAATCTGGGTATTTTAACCATAATTGGTGGGTTATTCATCGCCCCATCCCTCATTGCAAGTTACTATGGGATGAATAATGTATTGCAAAACAAAAATCACAATATAAACTTTTCACTTCCATGGGTATTTTGCTCCATTATCGTTTTGTCGGGTTTGATATTATGGACCACGACAACTCATAAAAGAAATATCAGAATTTGCCTGTATGTTTTAATTTCCATCATCCTGGTATCGACCTTGATTTTGCCATTTTTTTACCTATAACCCATTACTATACTAACAAATACAATGAAAGAATTAATGAATAGCAAGACTTTAAGTATCCTTGGTTTTTTTCAATGAATGCTATTGGCTATTTTATTGTGATGATCTGCCATAATGAGTTGCCAGTTTTGAATTTATTGATTCTGGCATCCGCAGGTATAGGAGTTCTAGTTTTAATGGGTGTGCTTATATTAAAGTATTTTAATTACGAATCAGCTGTTGTGATGAAAACTAATGAATTGAAACACCTTGAATTATCAAATAAATTGCAGGAAGCACATTATAAAGAAGGATTGGATTTGAGAAAAAGTGAGACCGAGTTCAACCATACCAAAGAAATATTAAAACTACTGGTTGAACTAAGAAAGAGTCATTCAACTGATAATGTTCATCCTACACCGGAAGATGTTAAAAAGTTAAAGGAGTACCTTGCAAATCACAAAGAACTGATCCAACAAATTACTGAAATAGTTAAAAATAGTTAGTATGTATAAGCTAGAATTTACTTTAAAACAACACACTCCCCTGATCCATTTCCAGCATGACCAGGAAGGAGCAACACTAAGGGCTACGGAAGTAAAGCCGAAACTGGATCAATTCATTTTTGAGAAAATAACAGGGAAAAGAGGTTTCTCCGCCCGAATTGAGTTTCATCATTTATTATTTCATGGTGGAGAAGTGTGGACTAAGCGATTAAACTGGTTATCTGGTTCAAGTCGTGAAATTAAACCAAAATATCTCAACATCCAAGAAAGGAATAATGCTTTACTACATTTTTCTCTAAATTATAAATTAAAAATTCCATTTGTCTTTCCTGAATTTAAAACTATTGAACGAAACTTTAAGTTTCCATGCTTTTTCGGAGATATGGGAGACAACTATACAGAAAACATAAAAGGGTTCTCTTACCTTAATACCCTGTTAAATTGTGAAATATTTACATTTGATAAATCACTCAAGGATACTATTGCACTGAAATTGTCTGATTTCTTTTCCCTACATAATTTCGGAACAAGACAATCAAAGGGTTTCGGGTCTTTTTATCTTGATCCTCAATCACCTTTCCTGTCTGAGTACAATCTGGAATTTAAACTGCCTAATCTGAAGTATGTTTACGATGTTACAGTTCCAAATAAAAGTATAGGTATAGGCGTTTAGTTATCCCTCTGAAATGCTTATAGATAAACGAACTGGCTCATTTACAACCATCCTTTTAAGGAGCATATCGAAGATTGTATCCATACTGTTTCTTCTATTGTACCTAAAGTGATATTCATCCA
>JAPLDE010000046.1:0-5475 GCA_026391855.1 Bacteroidota bacterium
AAATATACTGTCTTTCGAGAACATTGTCTTCAATTCTTCAAAAATCTCAATGAATATAGAGGTGAATTGGAGACCTTAATGACGGATAATTTCCAATTAATTCAGGCTTGATTTTTCGCAAACCTGTTTTCTTTCAGTATAATTCGGGGCATTCCGATTTTAAACCTGTAATTGTAAAGAGTGATAATGCTTGTGAATTTGAAAAATGGCTATATAGTTTATCTGTTGATGAAAAATCCAGCATAGACTATAACAATGTAAAAAATCTACATGCTGAGTTTCACAAGATCGCAGGAGATATTCTTCAAAAGGCTATTTCTGGAAATAAAGATGAGGCTAAGACAAAATTCTCATTTGGAGGTAATTATGGTATGGCTAGTTCGAAACTATGTATTGCACTATATGATTGGATGAAAAAGCTCTAACTCTTAATACGTCAATTTATAAGTATATACATCGAACTATATATAAGGCTTCATGTGGCGATAGCCCAGCATGAAGCCCTGTTGCCCGAAAGCCCGCCCCGGAATGTGGGTCAAAGCTATGGGGATTGAAAGAAAATTGAATATGGTATTGGTTGAAATAAGCATGAACGTTCTTTGAAATGATGTTGTGGAAAAAGGCTTTTTACCTTTAACAGGTGACTGAAAGTCTTGACTTAACTGGGATTTGAAGGTTTTGGACAAAGAAATATCTGGTTCATGTTAAGAACTATTGATGGATGTTGATAGAGTCAGTGATTTTTAGAATTGAGTAAATAGCTGGCGGGTTTCTACCCGGAAGGAAGGTATGGATTGTAACCATTTTTACTTTCTACTGAAGGCTCAGCTGAGCGATCTTACGGCAGTAATTGTTCAACGTACCCGGTGAATGTCCTGACAATGTGATCTTTTTCTGAAGCTCCTTTCAAAGTTTACGGAATCCATGAACTTCATGACAAGCCTGTTCCACAATAGTGAAAGACTTTTGTCTTAGCTTTGATTGTGTTTTCATAATATAAAGGTTTTTGGTACAACCTTTTGTACTATGATACAGCAAGAAAAGCTATCCCGTCCCGGTCTCCCAGGGCGGGATTTAGTGCAACAAGGGCTTCTTTTAAGCGGGCAGAAATTAGTAATTTGAAATTCAGAAATTATTAATAAATTTGTTCACGGGTGAGAATGACACAGGTATTTATTACCCGCCTAAAACAAGCCCGATTCGTTATATGCGATTTGGAGCGATGGCCTTGTTCGAGACTTCGGGGTTCAAGTAAATGTTGTGAAAATTAGTTGCACTAAAGTGAAACATTTTGTACCTTTGCGCTGAAAACGGCTTGAATGGCTAAAAATCACAGGAATAGGACGATCATATTTTATAAAGATTATTTTCGGCAATTCTTTGTAAAACAGGATGATAAGGTAAAAGACAAGATTATCTGGACATTTGATTTAATCGAAGAGTTACCAATTGTCCCGGAAGCATACCTGAAGAATTTAGAAGGTACCAATGGTCTTTATGAAATTCGTATTCAACAGAGTAGCAATACTTTCCGGATTTTCTGTTTTTTTGATCAGGGACAATTGATAGTGTTGGCAAGCGGTTTTCAAAAGAAATCACAAAGAACACCGAAACAAGAAATTGCCAAGGCAAATAAAATTAAGGAAGAATATGAAAACGAGAGAAAGTAACATACAGACACTTGATCAGTTCAAGGATGAGCAATATGGAAAACCAGGGACAAAAAAACGTGATGACCTGGAAGCTGGTTATGAGAATTTTAAAATCGGAGCATTGATACATGAAGCAAGACTGGAAAAAGGGTTGACCCAGGAAGAACTCGCAAAAAAAGTTGGGACAACCAAATCATACATTTCAAAGATTGAAAATAATATAAAAGAAGTTCGTCTTTCAACCCTTCAAAAGATAGTCGAACTCGGTTTAGGGGGGCACTTAGAACTATTAATTAAACTGTAGAAGGAAATAAAATAAACTGTAACCGCATATAATAAATAAGGCTTCATGTGGTCGAGTAACGAGAACTAACATGAAGCCATGTTGCACGAAAGCCCACCCCGGAATGTGGGTCTAAGCTATGGGGATTAAGTGGAAATAGAATGTGGAATTGGTAGGAATAAACATGAACGTTCTTTGAAACGATGTTGTGGAATAAGGCTTTTTAAATGGATTGATGTTATGAAACCCTTGAATTTAAAGGGTTGTGCGTGATTTTTGGTAAGGAAATTTTGACCCTAATTGTTTAACGTACAATACGAATACCCCGACCAGGTGATTTTTTCCTGAAGTTCTTCTCATAATTTACGTAATCCCTGAACTTCATGACAAGCCTGTTTCACAATCGTGAAAGATTTTTTTGTAGCTTTGATTGTGTTTTCATAATACAAAGGTTTTTGGTGAGATATTATCCTTTGTACGATAATTACATAAAAAAGGCCTTCCCGTCCCGGTTTGCGAGGCAGGATTTAGTTCAACACTCGGTTAAAATTACGGAGGCTGTTGTAGGCAACTTGACAAGAATAACAAATATCAAATATTTTAGCAGTTTGACAAGAACTGCAAGTAGAAGCCTGCCAAATTCAACCGCAAACCATTACCAACAAGCTAAAAAGCATATCCAAAGACCAAAATATTTCACTATATTTAGGATTAGATCAAATAAACTGAATATATGAAAAAAGAAACGGCTATAAGACTATTTCATGAAAAGCAAATAAGGTCTCAATGGGATGATAATCAAGAGAAATGGTATTTTTCAATAGTTGATGTAGTTGGCATACTTACAGATAGTCCTAATCCCCGAAAATATTGGAGCGTATTAAAAACGAGACTTAAGGCTGAAGGGAGTGAGTTGGCTACAAATTGTAGTCAACTGAAAATGTTATCATCAGATGGTAAGTATTACAAAACTGATGTGGCTGATACAGAACAACTTTTTCGCCTGATTCAGTCTATTCCATCACCAAAAGTAGAGCCTTTTAAACTTTGGCTTGCGAAAACAGGAAGAGAACGAATAGATGAAATTGAGGATCCGGAATTGGGGATCGACCGTATTATGGGAACCTATTTGCGAAAAGGATATAGTAAGGAATGGATCAATCAAAGGTTAAAAAGCATTGAGGTCCGAAAGGAGCTAACCGATGAATGGGAAAATCGGGGTGTTACAAAGGGACAAGAATTTGCTATTCTGACGGATGAGATAACAAAAGCCTGGAGTGACCTGTCGACAAAGCAATACAAAAAGTTAAAAGCCCTAAAGAAGGAGAATCTTCGTGATCATATGACCAATCTGGAATTGGTCCTAAATATGCTGGCCGAGGCCACTACAACAGAAATCTCAAAAGAAAAGAAACCGGAAACATTTGAGGAAAATAAGACAATAGCCAAACAAGGAGGTACGATTGCTGGTAATACAAGACGAGAAATTGAAGAGAAAACCGGAAAGAAGGTTGTTACGAGTCGGAATGCCAAGGAATTAGACGAAACCCAGGAACAAAAAAAGAAAAAACTGAAATAAAGCCTGTTGGTAATAAATAAGACTTCGCACGGTCGAGGGACGAGTCCCGGCATGAAGCCCTGTTGCACGAAAGCCCGCCCCGGAATGTGGGTCAAAGCTATGGGGATTGAAAGAAAATTGAATATGGTATTGGTTGAAATAAGCATGAACGTTCTTTGAAATGATGTTGTGAAATAAGGCTTTTTATACGTATTGATGTTATGAAAACCGTATTTAAGTGGTTTGCAAAATGCAGCCCTCGCTGGAAAGGTTCTTTTCGGTTGATAGGTTAGCAACTCCGAAATCCCCAACATTTCATACAGCCAAACGTTAGCGGTTATTGTAGAAAACAACACTTCAAAAAGGGAATGGATAGATTTACAGACAATTACATTTTAACAACTTAAAATTCAAATATATGGATAATAACAAAATAGTTCCAAATCTTTGGTTTAATGCTGATGGAGGTAGTATTTCAAAAATTATTGAATATTACAGAAGCATTTTTTTCAAAGACTTTGAATATGGACAAATCATACCTCTTGGAGAAACACCAAGCGGAAAAACTGAAATGTGCAATGTGAATATTTTTGGACAGAAATATGTCCTTATGAGTACTGCTATAGAACATCATCCCTTAAATGACGCTGTATCGTTTATGATTTATTGTGAAGACCAAAGTGAAATTGATAAATATTGGAACTATTTTACTCAGGAAGGCAAGAAATCTCAATGCGGTTGGTGTATAGATAAGTATGGACTAAGGTGGCAAGTGTTGCCAAAAAATTTAGGTGAGCTGATGAGTATGCCAGACTCTTTTAAAATAATGATGGGACAGAAAAAAATTGTGATCAAAGAATATTTGAAATAAGTAATGAACCGCTAATAAATAAGGCTTCATACTGTCGAGGAACGAAACCCAGCAACTTGTCCCGTTTCAAATGGGATGAAGCCCTGTTGCACGGAAACCTGCCCCGGAATGCAATTATCCTATGGGGATTAAGTGGAAATAGAATGTGGAATTGGAAGGGATAAACATGAACGTTCTTTGAAATGATGTTGTGGAATAAGGCTTTTTAAATGGATTGATGTTATGAAAACCATGAATTTAAAGGATTGTGCGTGATTTTTGGTAAAGGAATTTTGACACTAATTGTTAAACGTACAATACGAATGCCACGACCAGGTGATCATTTCCTGAGGTTCTTCTCATTGTTTACGGAATTTGTGAACTTCATGACATGACTGTTTTACAATAGTGAAAGTCTTTTTTTGTAGCTTTGATTGTGATTTCATAATACAAAGGGTTTTGGTTAGATATTATCCTTTGTATGATAATTACACGGAAAAGCTATCCAGTCCCGGTTTGAGGGGCGGGATTTAGTGAAGCGGATATTAAATTATGAAAAGAAATATTTTCTTTGTTGCAGCAGCAAATTTAGTAACAATAAAAAGATGCTAAATTTCATTCTAAGATAGATTCTACGTAATATTGAAGAAATTAAAGCGATTCCGATTGAAAAACGAAAAACTGATTTTAAAAATATTTGTATTTTACAATAATGATTATTTATTTAGTTGGTATTAGTTGTGTAGGAAAAACTACAATTGGCAAAATGCTTGCGGACAAAATGAAATTCTCATTTTTTGATATAGATGAGGAAATTGAAAAATATTATCAGAAACCAATTGAAAGAATTCAGGATGAGTGTTTTACAATGAACGGATTTCGTGAAAAAGCAAGCATGGTTCTTGATGAAATACTTGCAAACGAAGATAATTCTGTGGTCGCCGGAACACCATCGGGATTAAAATACTCATATCTTAGAATATATAAGAAGCATAAGAATAGGAAAGCTTTGTTTTCAATTCATATAATTGATAACCCTGAAAATATATTGAATAGATTAACCTTCTATGATAAAGATTCGAAACCTTTAAAGGAAGTGCTTGATGAATCTAAAAGAAAAAAATATATCAAA
>JAPLDE010000046.1:5481-28873 GCA_026391855.1 Bacteroidota bacterium
CAATTGAATATAGAAAATGTGCACTTGGATAATATACCGGATCTAATAATTCAGGAATTAAAAAATGAATAAATTGTCAACTGCCAGCCGAATAATTGGTCCCGCTGGCATCAACTGACAGGGTTAGCTCGGTTCCCCTTATGGAATAATCATACAATAGTTGTATTCTAATGAAATAAAATTTGTATTTTTGATCTTTTACAACAGTTTACAACAAGTGTGTGCTGCATGCTCATGCAGGGCATACACAAAGAGTATATGCAATAAGGGTTTCAGTGGTAATTCAAGCATTCTGCCACGCTCAAGCTTAAATATCGGTTTCTAGGAAAGAAGCGCGAAATACTTTACTGCATATGACCTCAATTGTTAGGCACAAGTTAAAACGCCGACAATAATGATTATTTTCAAATAAGCTTAAATAATAGCAGAACTGAAAAGCTTACGAGTAGGATAATAAACAAAATATGCAAAATATGAAAAATTTATGTAAAACATTATCAGTTATTGTGATTATTTCAATTTTTACAAGTTGTGCTTCTATTGTTAGTAAAAGCAGGTGGCCTTTGACTGTTAAGATAAATCCGAGCGGAGCTAAAGTTGAGATAACAGATAAAAATGGAGTTGTGGTTTATAATGGAAATACACCAGTAATAATGTATTTAAAGTCTGGGGCAGGATTTTTTGTTAAACAATCTTATAAAGTCAAATTGACTTTGGATGGTTATGGAGAAAAGATTATTCCTGTGGAGTGCATGTTGAAAATAACCTGTGCACAATAAATGGGACTTCATGTGGTTGAGGAACGAGACCTAATATGAAGCCATATTACACGAAAGACTGCTCCGGAATGGGATTAAGCTATGGGGATTGAAGGAAATTTGAATATGAGATTGATTGGGATAAACATGATCGTTATTTGAAATGATGTTGCGGAATACTCAACGGTAGTTTAATACAAAGTCTTACCCTATTTTATTTTCATTACTACCACCACCGGCAGGTGATCAGAAAAATACCTTCCTTCTTCATGATCATCGAGTATCCGGAAAGTTTTGACCAGGAATGCCGGGCTGATCAGGATGTGATCGATCACCTCTTTATGTTGTCCATTTACATAGAAGGTTGAATAGCTGAAATCCGGGCCGGATCTTACGGTGGCAATGGAACCACAGCTCCTGAGTTTAAGACGACTGAATTTACGGGTTAGTATCCGCATTGGCTTGGATTTTGTGGGGCAATTAAAATCACCCGTTACCACAACTGCTTCATTTTCTGCAATTTCCTTGATTTTTTCTCTTAAAAGACGGGCACTTTTTATTCTCGCTATTTTCCCCATATGGTCAAAGTGAGTATTGAAGAAAAAAACCAGTTTCCCGTTGGTGACGTCTTTGAGTTTCACCCATGTGACGATACGAGTACAGACGGCGTCCCAACCCAGACTGCCGGGTAAATCGGGCGTTTGCGACAACCAGAAGGTGTTGCCGTCGAGTCGTTCATACCGGGTTATTTTATAAAAAACGGCTGAAAATTCTCCCGCCTCAACCCCATCGTCCCTGCCTGCTCCGATGCTTTCATATCCGGGTAACAAACGGCCCAGGTCATCCATCTGGTTTTTCAGGGCTTCCTGCACGCCAAGCAGGTCAGGAGATTCCTTCAGAATAAGGCCGGAAAGCTTTTCTTTACGGTTATTCCAGGCGTTATCCCCATCACCCGGGTTGTCGTAGCGGATGTTGTAGCTCATGACAGTTGTTGTTTGGGAAAAGGCAGTTCCCCAACAAAAACAAAATAGTAATATGCTGTAAATCAGGTGTTTCATTGAGAAAGATCTTTACTTAGGCATACAAAGATGCGGACTTTTCAGGAATCTAAGGGAATCATCAGAGATTTCACCAAAGTTACCGGTAGTTTTTTATAACTACCGACTGCCAGATCTTCAAAATTTCGTTTTTTATCTTTATATTAGTACTGGTAAAGACAGGTTGACCCACGAGGAGCATAAAAAAGCAATCCAAACTAACCGAAGAAACACATATTTCCATCATGGAAAAAGAAAAGGAACAAAAGCCGGGGGCAAATGATTACAGGAAGGATATTCTAAACCGAAGCCTAATAGAGACCTTAATTCGGTTTATCTGGCCTGTAATACAAGTTATGCCCATGACCTGGGGACCACAGCCCCAAAGATCGTGGGTAGGGATGATTTTGATTTTTACCCTCCTGAACTGGCTGAATCATACCGTGCCGACGACAAAGAGGTGATTACAACCGGTAAGATGAAGGATTTTGAGGAGCGCTATTTGCTGACTGGTGAAGAGCGCTGGATCCACACCATAAAAGTCCCTTACCTGGACGAAAGCGGGGTGACGAAAGGGGTTCTCGGGATATTCGAGGACATCACCCAAAAAAAACAAGTTGAAGAGAAACTGCGCAAGAGTGAGGCGAGGTTAAGACGGGCTGAAATTACCTCCAAATCAGGGAATTGGGAATTGCACATGGATTCTCTGAAGGTTTTTGCCTCTGAAGGAGCGGTAAAGTTATACGGTTTGCATGATGAAAGTCTTGATTATGAAGTTGTTAAGACCATACCATTAGAGGAATACAGGCCTATGCTTGATAGGGCAGTAATAAACCTGATTAAGGAGGATATTCCTTATGATGTTGAGTTTAAGATCAGAACGGGTGATAAAGGTGAGATCAGGGACATCCATTCGGTTGCAATATACGACAAAGAAAGAAGGATACTGTTTGGTATTATCCAGGATATCACTGAAAGGAAAAGGACAGAGGAAGAAATTATAAAGCTCAACGAGGAACTTGAACACCGAATCACTGAGAGAACCACTGAGTTGACGGATCTGTACAATAATGCACCCTGCGGCTATCATTCCTTAAATAAGGACGGTTATTATGAATTGGTCAATGATACGGAGTTAAAATGGTTGGGGTATGATCGCGAAGATATCATCAATAAGGTCAGGTTCCCGGATCTGATGACAGAAGCCAGCAGAAACAAATTCATGGAGACCTTTCCTGCTTTTATGGTAAGGGGTTGGGTGCATGACCTTGATTTCGAGGTGATCCGTAAGGACGGGACTATTTTTCCTATACAGCTCAATGCAACAGCCATAGTGGATAAGGATGGGAATTTTCTCCGGAGCCGTGCTTCAATGATTGACCATACGGAGCAAAAGAAGTTTGAAAGATCACTTCTTGAGACCCAACACAGGCTGAAGAGTACCAACAAAGAGCTGGAAGCATTCAGCTATACGGTTTCCCATGATCTGAAAGCGCCATTACGGGCAATGGATGGTTTTGCAGGGATACTGATTGAAGATTATGCACCTTTGCTGGATGCCGAGGGGAATCGTTTGCTCCATGTGATTAAGGATAATGCCAGGAAAATGGGCATACTGATTGAGGATCTGCTGAAACTCTCCCGCCTGGGCCGTCAGGAAATAAACGCTTTCAACATTGATATGCCTGCGATGGTAAACTCGGTTTACCGGGAGCTCGTTTCCAGGTTCCCGGAGAGCAGGATAGATTTCCGCCTGCAATCTTTACCATGGGTAAGCAGCGATTACGGACTGGTCCGTCAGATCTGGGTGAACCTGATCGATAATGCCATAAAATTTTCTTCTAAAAAACCGTCCTGTGTTATTGATGTGGGTCATTTCAAAGAGGGGACAGAGAATGTATTTTTTGTCAGAGATAACGGGGCTGGTTTCGACATGGCTTATTCGAAGAAGTTGTTTGGTGTGTTTCAGCGGTTGCATTCAGAACGTGAGTTTGAAGGAATGGGTGTTGGGCTGGCTCTAGTACAGCGGATCATCCTTCGCCTCAATGGAAGGGTATGGGCCGAAGGTAAAGTGAATGAAGGAGCTACGTTTTATTTTAGTTTGCCGGATCTGCTATTATCACCTTCATCACCTTCATCACCTTCATAACTTCCATCACTTTTTATCACTACCTTTGCACCATTATTTACCATTAACGCATAAAATGCAGAATATCAGAAATATAGCTATCATTGCCCATGTCGACCATGGAAAAACAACCCTGGTCGACAGGATTCTTTACCAGGTAAACCTGTTCAGAGATAACCAGGATATGGGTGATTTGATACTGGATAGCAATGAATTGGAACGTGAAAGAGGTATAACTATACTGGCGAAAAATGTTTCGGTCAGATATAAAGGAGTGAAGATCAATATTATTGATACTCCCGGGCACAGCGACTTTGGCGGGGAAGTTGAAAGGGTGCTTAATATGGCCGACGGGGTATTGCTGCTGGTGGATGCTTTTGAAGGGCCGATGCCGCAAACCCGTTTTGTTTTGCAGAAGGCACTGGCTCTGAACCTGAAACCCATTGTGGTCATCAATAAGGTAGATAAGGAGAACTGTGACCCGGAATCTGTCTATGAATCCGTATTCGAACTGATGTACAACCTCGATGCCACTGAAGATCAGTTGAATTTCCCAACCGTATATGGTTCCTCCAAAGAAGGCTGGATGTCGGCTGACTGGAGACAACCCTCCACTGATATTATCTACCTCCTGGATACTATTTTGGAATATATTCCACAAGCGAAGTATGTTGAAGGAACTCCCCAGTTACAGATTTCTTCCCTCGATTATTCTTCCTATGTAGGCAGGATAGCCGTTGGCAGGCTTTCAAGGGGCATACTGAGATGGGGTATGAACATCTCCCTGATAAAACAGGATGGAAGGGTTTTCAAGTCAAAGATAAAAGAGTTGTATGTTTTTGAAGGATTAGGAAAAGAAAAATGCAAAACCGATGTTTATGCCGGGGAGATCTGCGCCATTCTCGGCGTTGATGACTTTGATATAGGGGATACCATCTGCGATTTTGAAGCACCTGAAGCTCTAACACCCATACAGATTGATGAACCTACCCTGAGCATGCTCTTTACCATAAACAATTCACCCTTTTATGGAAGGGAAGGAAAATTTGTCACCTCAAGACACCTTAGGGAAAGGCTTTTCAGGGAAACCGAGAAGAACCTGGCCTTAAAGGTGATTGAAACAGATTCGCCGGAGTCTTTACTGGTATACGGGCGCGGGATCCTTCATCTTTCAATACTGGTGGAAACCATGAGGCGGGAGGGATATGAATTTCAGCTGGGTCAGCCGCAGGTCATCATAAAGGAGATAGATGGTATTGATAATGAGCCCATTGAAAGTCTTACGGTGCATGTTCCGGAAAACTCTTCAGGAAAAGTGATCGAGCTGGTTACAATGAGAAAGGGTGAAATTATGGGTATAGAAACCAAGGGCGACAGGGTGCACCTTGAGTTTTCCATCCCCTCCAGGGGCATCATCGGGCTTAGAAATAATGTGCTGACTGCAACAGAAGGAGAAGCCATAATGGCTCACCGCTTTAAGGCTTATGAACCCTGGAAAGGTGAGATCACGGGCCGCCGGACAGGTTCCCTGATCTCGATGGAAACCGGGCTGGCCATCGCTTATTCCATTGATAAATTGCAGGACAGGGGGACATTCTTTGTCCATCCCAATGAAGAAGTATATGCCGGTCAGGTGATAGGCGAACAGCCCAGGCAGGAGGATATGTCGGTGAATGTGACTAAAACCAAGAAACTCAGCAATGTAAGGGCTTCCGGGTCTGATGACAAGATCTTCATTACCCCTGCCGTCAAGTTTTCACTGGAAGAAGCCATGGAGTATATCGGTAAAGACGAATACCTGGAAGTGACACCAAGATCACTTCGAATCCGAAAGATTATCCTGAACGAGATTGAAAGAAAACGGGCCGGCAAACAGGCTTGATAGTTGTTATCTGCTGATAATCAATTTTTTAATATCAATTTTCTGGTTTTTTGCCCGGCTCACCAGCAGATATATTCCCGCTTCGAGGGAGGATACATCGAGTTCAACATCAAGGGTGGTGGCATCGATTTGTTTACTGAGCACAGTTTGCCCCAGGAGGTTAATTATACTGCACTGTATTCCTGTTTCAACTTTCCCGTAACGAAAATTAACCTGGTTCGAAGCAGGATTCGGCCAGAGAATCATCTTCCCGGTTTCATCCGTCTTAGCGGCAGAAGTAATGACCTCTGCCTCAACAGCACAGGATTTCTGCCAATAACCCTTGCTGTCTCTAGTCCATATCCTGTATTTACCGGTAGTGGTGGGCTGAAATACCGAATCGGCGGATGTTGCCAGTAAGGTATCGTTCAGGTACCACCTGTAAAGGGATTTTCCGGGTTCGGCATGTAAGGAAGGGTCATTCCAGCTCAGGCTGACCGGGAGGATCCCTTTAATATTGCTTAAACGGTTGATGGCCGTATCCTCATAAATCTCCCCGGCAGTGGTTTTAAGGTAGTTGGCGTCGGCAGTGGCAAGAGAGGCGGAAAACGGCAATGTGACCGGGTTTTTCTGCAGGATGACACTGGTAATAACGGCAGCGGTCAGGTAAGAGCCGGCCAGGGAAGGGTGGGCATTGTCGGAGGACCACAGGTCGATCAACGGATTGTTCAGGATACATTTTTTCCAGGCCGGGCCGATAGGGGCTATCACATCTTTGGCGGTATCATTCAGGACCCTGTAATTCACAGTAATAGAATCGATCATACTGATTCCGGTGGGCCAGTTTGGAGGTTGACCGAATTTCAAACCCCATCCCGAAAACCAGATCATTTTAGCACAGGGATGATGGAAATGAAGAGAATCCCTGATCTTCAGGTGCCCCTGAATGACCAGGCTGGAGCCCGGAAACACCGCGGAATCATGAGCAAACCGGCCCTGGTTGTCCTGCAAAACTAGGTAATCCCAGTCATTATCGCGGATCTTCTGATACACTGCCGGGTTATTCATATGGGCGGAGGTTCCCTGGGCAGTATCCCCGACAGAAACACCCCCGGGGGCGTACATATCTGTAAATACAGGTGTATTGTCAGAAGTGATAAAGGCATTAACCAGTTGCGGCAGGTCATTGGAGTATGTAAAACTGTTTCCGATAAAAAGCACCTTGACGGTGTCCTGGGCAAGGCAGTCGACCGATTGAAAAATAATGCCGAAAATAATAGCTAAAGCATTTATTATCAGGATAATACGCTTGGATAACTGGTTGTGAAAAAGTGGGACCATTACACCCGTTTTAAAGAATTGCTGATTTCAAGTAAGAGTTGCATGCGATTGATAGGTTTGGTGATCACTTTGGTACAGCCTGCATTCAGGGTTTTCTCTTTTTCATAGGGCATGGCAAAGGCCGTAATGGCGATAACCGGTAAATCAGGAGACCCTGAATGAATGAACCGGGTTGCCCCGTAACCTTCCATTTCCGGCATTTTCAGATTCTAACTGTTGTATTCTTTCCTGTAGCCTGCCGGAGTTGGGATCGGTATTAATCATTCGCGAAAAAATCAATGGATACTCAATAACTTGTTATTCAGTATTTAATAATTTTCATTTAAGTGATTAATTCTCTTTTTCCAGAACTCATTAAAGCTTGTTGTTGGTTTGCTGCAAAGATAGACAGCGGTTCCAAGTTCCCTGGCATCCGGGTTTGAGATTTGGCCAATCTTGTGAATTTGGGAAAATATTTTTCTGACATCCACTCCAGGCTCCTTATTAATATAGATAAAATATTCAATATCAGGATTAAAGGATTTGGGGATCCAATAATGGAAGCTTTCCTGGAAGCAGACCGCCTCAGGAAGTTTATATTTTTTTCCAAGGATCTGGATGCTTGCCGCTTGTCCGTAATTTTCGGCGTATATGAGGCACTTTTGCTTTTCAGGAACAAGGTTGTAAGCTTTGGCGGTAATGGCAGTCAATTCTTCCCAACCTATCATGTCGGCATAATCCTGAGGCAACGAATGGATGGATCCGTCTTCAAATCGGCGACCCAGATCTATGTTGTATTGATCCTGAATATGTTTGAAATAGTCGGCCATTTTCGTTGGCCGGAAAACCGGCAGACCAAAAGGGAGGATTGGGATAGTGAGAATAATTATCAAGACAGGGAGAATTATCCGGGGTATGGGATGCAGCAGTTTTTGACTTATTGATACCGCTCCGGCAGCTATAAGCATTGGGAATATCCCAAGGGTATAATAGCTTTTTCCCCTCAGAAAGAACAGGATAGCGATTGTTAGAACCGAAACCAGGGCCAGTATTCTGAATTTTTCAGCATTCTTATTAAAGGAGAGGTAAATCAGCCCGGATATTGTAAATATGCTTGAATAAAAGGCCATCAGGAGCTGATCAATTAAAAAATCGGAATGCTTTACGTACACTAGCTGGCTGGCATTCAGTTCTTTCATATGATTAATGACAGGTAAGCCATGAGTTAACTGCCAGATGAGGTTTGGAGAAAAGATAATAAAGGCAACAAACCAGCAGTAATAGAATGGTTTACGTTTGAAAACCAAGCGTGAGGAGAAAAAAGGCAGACTGACAATAACACTGAATAACAACAAGGCAACGAGGTATTTATTCAGCATGGCAACACCGGCGAAGATTCCGAAAACTATCCAATACTTATAATGGTTGGTATTAAGGAAACGGATCAGGAAAAAAAGCAGGATTGTCCAAAAAAAAACATCCAAAAATACAGGCATAAAGAGGAAATATGTTCTCAGGGAAAAAGGGGTGATGATGATCCCGATGGCTGCAAGCAACCGTGCATATTGATTTCCTCCAAGTTCAGCGGTTATGGCAGCCACTAGTAGAACCATTACTCCGCTGAGCATGGCAGGTATGACTTTAACCGCAAAAAGTGAAAAGCCAAAGAGTTGTTGTAAGGATGTTGCCAGCCAACCGATGAGCGGGGGCACGGTGGCAAAACCGAAGTCAGGATGGAGTCCAAGTGAAAAATAAAGGAGCTCATCCCGGTGATATTCGAAAGTGTTATAAAAGGCAAGGTGGAGGGTGACATTAACCAGGGCCAACAAAAGGACTGGGTCAATGGAGCAGGATCTGATGCTGGCCCGTGCAGTCATTGGAAGGATCAGACTTTGAAGTACGACATTAATTCTTTCAGGTTTTCGGCCAGTTCACTGAGAGAGGAAGCACTTTCAGCGAAGATCCTTGAGCTGTCGAGGTTTTGCTGGGTAACCCAACTGAGTTCCTGGATTGCTTTGTTAACATGTTCAGCACCAATCTTTTGTTCGTAGCTTGAGTTGGAAATTTCCTGGACCAGGGTGGCGGTTTTTTGAATATCGGGGATGATCGTTTCCAGTTCTTCTCCTGATTTGGTGGCAATGATTACCCCGTTTTGAGTGAGTTCAATAATCTGGACGGCAGCCAGTTGGGAGCGTTCCGCCAGTTTTTTCACCTCACTGGCCACTACGGAGAAGCCTTTGCCGTGTGCTCCTGCCCTGGCTGCTTCGATGGCGGCATTAATAGCCAGAATGTTGGTTTGTTTTGATAATTCTTCGATAATGTCGATCTTCTCTGCAATGATTTTCATAGAGTTGACGGTCGACATGGTGGAATCGTAACACTTTCTTATTCCTTTGGCTGATTGTACGGCAATATCTTCCGTAGAACGGGCATTTTCATTATTTCGCTGGATTGTGGCCAGCATCTCCTCCATTGACGTTGAGATCTCCTGGGAGGAAGCTGCCTGGTCGGAAGCCCCGCTCGATAAAAGCCCGGAAGAGGACAACAGTTCCTGGCTGGCGGCATTGATCCTGTTTGAACTGTCAATGATTTCGCCGAGGATCTCTTTCAGGTTTGAAGCCATCAACTGAAGGGAACTGACCAGTTCCCCGATCTCATCATCCAATTGAAGGGAAATTTGCGTTTCCAGGTCACCTTGCGATATTGACTTTGCAAATTGTACGCTTTTTTTGATAGGCATGGTAATGGACACTGCCACAAAATACACGATGATGTATAACAATATCAATCCAATAAAACCGATAAAAAGACTGCGGTAGAAGATCGTATTGGCATTTTTCATAATGACATCGACCGGTACTTCAATACCCAGTGTCCAGCTACGGGAGATCTGACCAATGGTCACTGGCGCCATGGCGACAAAGTACTTTTTGTCGTCAGAAGGATTGACATATTCGAAGGAATAATCCTGTTTCATCCTGCTCTTTTCAATTCCTGACAAATATTCGGATGAATCCCTGCCGAAATCCGAGAAGAAATATTTGCCGATCAGCTCTTTTTTTGAATGGGCAACGATGGTCCTGTTATCGGAAAGAAGATAAGATACACTTTTTTCAAAGGGAACAATATCAGATATGATGTTCTTCATGTTTTCCAGACTGATATCGACACCAACCAGTCCCATAAATTTCCCGTCTGATTGAATGGGTGCAGCTACCGAGGTCATCAGTATCCCGGCCAGGTCTTTGGTTACAATATCGAAATAGGGGTCCCAGATATCTTCTTCGTTGAGGGTCCGGGTTTTGTAATATATACTGGTCAGGTTACGGTTGTTTGTGTCGACGGTCTCTTTTAATACGGAGATCTGGTTATTCAGCCTGAACAAAACGTTCCGGATACGCCCGTTTTTCTTGTCATAATTGGGATTGAAGGCTTTCAGTTCCCATATCAGCCAAACGGAAAGGAAATCTTTTTTGTTTTCAAGCCAGGAGTGCAGGATGTCATCATAAAACAAATCTCTGGTCTGGGGGTCAAAATGCTGATAACGGGCAAACACATCCCTGAGGGTAACTGTAGATTCCAGGACTTTGTTTAAATCGCTTTGGATCAGGTTCTTATACTCCCTAGTTGTGGCCCGGATGATCTCCTGCGAATCGGCATAGGCATTTTTCTTCAGGTAATAGCTGACAATTCCGATGGCAGTGCCAAAAATCAAGGTAAATGAAAGCAGGACAGGAAGAAGTATTTTCCCTCTTAACCGCAAATAAACACCTGGTAATATTTTCACAGAATTGTATTTAGGATAAGCAATATTAATAAAAGTTTGCCAAAAATCATCCTTTCGATTCTAAATTATCAGCTGCATCCGAAAAAATTAGTGAATAAGGGCAAGTGTTCTGACCATGAGTTTATTTTTAAGAATATCCGGTTCAATATTGCAGCGGATTTGTACCCCTTTATCCTGCCCGGGCATCAGGTCGAAGTAATTATCGCTGTAAACAGCATCGGTTGTGTCTATCCTGATCCAGACATTCTTTGCCAGTTTATTGGCATGAAGATGAAGCGTATATTCAGGTCCTGACCCGGTTATATGATAGGATAAATCATTATAAAGTGTTAATTCTGAGGGCTTGGCAAAATAGTAACAGCTTTCATAAGAAGTCCCTTTTTCAGAAACAAATCTGGCTTGGAGAACGGTATTGTTTTTCCCGATGGTGTTAAGCCATGGCTCTGTATCATTCCTCGCAAGGAAGAAAACAGTATTTTTAACAGTCTGTACTTCAATGTTTAGGTAGCTACGGCTCCAGTAAACCTTACCCTGGAAATCAGTAAGGTTTATTTCAAGCTTACCTTTTACTGGTTGAGGATTATCATTGATCAGGTGAACAGAGATAATCCCGGTACTGTCCTGGTATATAGAAACAATAAATGGTTCATAAGCTTTTTTAACTGTATACTGCAACGCTTTCCACCTGCCGTACCAATCGCGGCCCGACCAGGAAACTACCGGCCAGCAGTCATTCAGCTGCCAGTACAGAATTCCCATACAGTAAGGTTTTGCCCTTCGCTGGGCTTCAATGGCTCTCCGTATCCCATTCGCCTGGAGGAGCTGGCTGGTATAGACATAGTCAGGGAAGGCTGATGGGATTTTATATTCCCTTCCCATATAGGTCTGTATTGTTTCATAACCAGCCGGATGCTTCTGATGGGCTTTGAGCATTTCAGAACCGAGGTATTGGTCGGCAGGGTGGCTGAAACGGTCAAACGTATTAAGGTCGGGGAAGCCCTGGAATCCGTATTCCGACATGAACCGGCCCACCTTTTTTTCATAGGTCTCGAAGGGTTCCATTCCCCACCATACCCCCCAGTAATGGGCATCACCGCTTTTCAGGCTTTCCCTGTGGCCCCATCCTATGGACGGACTGGAAGGCCAGTAGGAACTCCCGGGGTCCAGGCGGGCAAGGATAGCGGGAAGCCGCCGCTGAAAAAGTTCAAGATAATCATTCCATATCCTGGCTGAATCGGAATCGGAGTAATGGTATTGTTTTTGCCATCCCCAGTTGTGCCATCCTTCATCGATCTCGTTATTGCCGCACCACAAGGCGATACAGGGATGGTTTCTCAGACGGGTCACATTGTCGCTGGCTTCCTCACTTACATTATCAAGAAATGGCTTGTCACCCGGGTACATGGCACAGGCAAACATGAAATCCTGCCAGATCAGGATGCCGTTCTGGTCGCAACAATCATAGAAATAATTGTTTTCATAGGAACCGCCTCCCCAAACCCTCAGCATGTTCATGTTCGATTCACACACCTCGTTAATGATCTTCCGGTAAGCTGAAGAATCGACCCTGGGAAGAAAATTATCGGGAGGAATATAATTGGCACCTTTGGCAAATACTGGGACTCCGTTGACCCTGAAATAAAAGCTCCGGCCGTTACTGTCTTTATCCTGTACAAGTTCAATTTTCCGGAGCCCTGTGGTGATATTATATTCACTTAAGGGTTGATTATTGACCGACAAACTGACCCTGAAATGATACAATTCCGGCTTTCCCATCCCGTTAGGCCACCAGAGACGGGGTGACAAAATGTTTATCTGAAAGGAATAGTCCCTGCTGCCTTTCTCCAGTTTGACTTGTTTTTTTATCAGGGTCGATTGATTGTCCTTGTCAATGATCGTAAATAATACTTCGGCCTTTGCCACTGAGCTGATGGAAGTGGAAAACTCTAAAGAGGCCGTATCCCCGGAGATAGACTTTTGAAGGATGTGTATATCACGGATGTCAATATTCTCAGGGATTTCAATATATACGGGTCTCCAGATACCGCAGGTGACAAACCTCGGACCCCAATCCCACCCATACTGGGATTGTACCTTGCGGGTAAAGATTTTTTCATCACCTGGCAGAGTGTAAGGCAATATTGCAGCCATTTCCTTTCCTTTCCTGCTGGCAGATTCAAATAAGACGGATAGCTCATTTTCTCCCGGTTTTACATAGGGTTTTACTTCGACTTTCCAGGTCCTGAACATATTGTCGGCTTTCAGGATGGTCTTTCCATTCAAAGTGACTATAGCGTAAGTATCCAATCCTTCGAAAACAAGGTTGATTTCAGAATGGTTCAACTGGGTCATGGTTAAGGAGAAGGTAGTCCGGTACTCCCAGTCTTCATTTTCAATCCACTGCAGGTCTTTCTCATTATTCCCGAAAAATGGGTCTGGTATCATACCCCATGTCAGGAGATCGGTATGCACTGTTCCCGGAACAATGGCGGGATTCCACTGGATTTTTCCTGATTGACGGAACTGCCAGTTATTATGGAGAAAGACAGGTTGTGAGTAAAGTTTGCTGAAGAAGAAGGCAAGTAAGAAAGTGAACCGGAAAAGTCTTAACGCTTTCATCATCTGATAAATAAAAACGGAGTCATTTAAGGCTTGTAAACATACAGCTTTAAATGACTCCGTCATGATACCCGGCTGCGTTTTTTTTAGCAGTTCAGGCCATTATACCCATGCGACTATCTGGTTATCAACATCTTTGATGTTAATGACTGTAAGCCGACAGGTCCGTAATAATTTACCGTATACCAATACATGCCAACAGGCAGATTGGTTCCGTCAAAGATGACATCATGCCGTCCTGATGACAAAAGGTTGTTAACAGGTACCTGAACAACTTCACCCAGGTTATTATAAACAGTGATGGTTACATTGCCACTTTCCGGCAAATTGAAGGTGATATGCGTTACACCGGAGAATGGGTTGGGTAGGTTGTTGTCGAGACTGAACCCGGCTTCAGAAGCGAGGATGATCCTTGGCATCATCAGGTGCAGGTTTTCGATGGGGACAGCATTGGCATCGGCCAGTTCGCAGTCATAGGAAGCTGTTATTGAGCTTTCTGTCACTGATCCGCTAACAGAAGCAGTTATCGTGAACAATGGTTCATTTATGTCTATCTCGGTGGGGTTCACACTGTACCATCCGATACGGATTTCTCCGTTATTGATGTTGAAGAGCAGAGTGCCATTATCCTCAATACTTGTGATGTTGCTGACTTGCATCAGATTATTGTCATAGTTGAGGATGACAGAATACGAACCAAGCTGAGACCTACGGTCAATACTTACCGGTATGGAAACCTTCTGGTCTTTGCTTACGATCAGGTTCCCACTGTATAGCAGATTGACGTTAGGTTCTTTTTTAGCTAAGGGGTTATAAGAACCATTTACATCGGCGTAGCAAAGAGCCGGAATACTCAGGTCAGGCGTGGCTGTAGGGACTGTGAAACTCTTGTTTTGGAAAGCCCAGTCACCCACAGGGAATGCGTAGATAAAACCGATAAACCGTTTGGCGGCGTAAAGGGCATCAATCGAGTTGATAAGGTTGTTTCCATCCAGGTCTGCAGCCTTCTTATTGATGCCTGTAAGAGTGATGATTCCGACAAAATGACTCATAATAAGCTGGGCATCCGTTGAATTCACACCACCCCAGGGCAGATCTGTCTGGTAGTCAAGGTAATAACTTCCGGCAGGTAAGTTGGGGAAGATGAAATACCCGAGACTATTGGTAGTAGTGGTAGCCACGGTAACGCCACCCACGTTTTTAACCTTTACAGTAACCTCTGGCAACGGTGTATGTGACTGGTTATTATAACGGATTGATCCATATACCGTTGATGTCGTTTGTGTAACGGTTACCAGCGTCTGGTCAGTGGCAGTACATCCGTTTGCATCGGTAACCTGCAAGGTATAATTGGTTGTCAGGAGGGGTGTACACAGCGGATGTGACAGGGCTGGGTTGTTCAGGAAGGTTGCGGGAGTCCACAGGTATGCATAGGGTAGTGTTCCACCAAGTGCAGATCCCTGTAAAACAACCGAATCGCCGGTCAGTAGGGTGAAATTGGGTCCGGCACTGGCAACTGGAACAGGATGTACAGTGATAACAAAAGGATAGTTATAAGCATGTGTACAACCCCTGGCGTCGGTCAGTGTTCCGAGTGTAAAGGTATAGGAACCTGGTGAGTAAGGTGGAATGATGGTAATCTGTTGATCTTCAATAAGATTGCTGAGGGTGAACAGGTTCATTGCCTGGTCATAGTAGGTAAGGGTGTAAGGTGCCAGGCCGGCGGTAAAGTGAACGCTAGCCTGGAGATTATTTCCTGAACATACTGAGTTTTGGGCTCCCACACCGGTAAAGGTTATATCAGGTATCGGGTTTACTGTTACCACGACCGGTGATCCGGTAATTATTCCGTTGCAATGGGCATCCGTAACTGTCTGTAACGTATAGGTCGTAGTAATCACCGGATTAACATAGAATATATAAGGTGAAGAAGTGATATTCTCAATAATATGGGATTCTCCGTCAAACCAGCTAACCGTCCAGGGTTCCGATCCGGTGAGTGTAATTGTTAGTGTTGCCAGGTTTCCGAAACAGATGGAGTTTGTTCCGGTGATCTTGGCGGTTGGTAAGGGTAGTACCGTAATTGTCAGCGGGGTTCCGAAGTTCGACCCGATGCAGCTTGCGTCGCTCAACGCTGAAATGGTGTATGTTTTAGTAGTGGTTGGAGCAACACTAAAGAGATAGGGCGAACTGGTTATTCCTGTAACAACATGTGAGGTGCCATCCGACCAGGTAAGGCTCCATGGGGCATTTCCGGTAAGTGCGACACTGATCAGGCCTGTATTTCCTGAACACAGCTGGGATGGCCCACTGAGTGCTGCTGTTGGAGACGAGGATACATTAACCACCACACTCCCTGTGGCAATACCCTGACAATGAGCATCATTAACAGCCGTCAGGTAGTAGGTTGCGGCTACCTGTGGGTTGACGGTAAAACTGGCTGAGGTGGAAGTAATGCCTGACAGGGTGGTGTAGTTATTTCCATCAGTATAAGTGAAGGAGAATGGGGGGTTCCCCGAAAGGGTCACAGGTATCGTTACAGATTGTCCGCTGCATAAGTTAAACGTTCCTGATATGGTGGCAGTAGGTGCAGGCATAACGGTTACTGTAGCCGGAGAGCCCAGGTTAGTAGCCTGGCAGTTTGCATCTGCAACACTAACCAGTGAATATACCTTGGTGGTTGAAGGTGCTACATTAAGAATGTAAGGAGAAGCTGCGATACTATTGATCGTATGATTGACCCCGTCAGACCAGGTCAGGTTCCAGGGTGGTGTCCCAGTTAGCGTAATGGTAAGCGTGGCATAACTACCGGCACAGATGGAGGTTGTTCCGGTCATGCTTCCGGTTGGCAAAGGCAGCAATGTTATTGTATGATGCTGACCTAGGAGCGGGCTGAAACAGCTATGGCCATCTTTCAAAGAGAGAATAGTATAAGTTGTTGTAGTTGCCGGGGGTGTCACATAGAAAGTGAAAGGATTAGCTGAAATTCCGCTGTAAGTGACGGCGGAAACTCCATTATACAGGTTAAATGTCCAGGGCGGTGTTCCGGTGAATACGGCCGTGACAGGTACCGGGGTTCCCTGGCATCCTGTCGATGGACCGGTAAGCTGGATGGAAGCTAAGTTCATTATGGTAATGATGCTGTTCACAGAGGAGCCCTGGCATCCATTGGAAGCTGGGGTGATCTGGTAGGTAACGGTCCCGGGAGCAGCACCGAAGTTATTAATAACCTGGGAAGGAATATTGCCCGTACCACTGGCCTGATATCCGGTAATGCCTGGCAGAGAGGCAGTCCCGTTCCATGAGAAGATCGTACCGGCAACATCAGCAGTTAAAACCAATGCGGTTGTCGGTGTCCCTGAACAAATGGTCTGTAACAGGTTGGTGTTGGTGATCTGTGGAGTCTGGTTCAGTGCATTAATCGTATAACTGGAAATTAACTGGCAATTATGGTTGTCTGTCAAGGTCACCACGTAAATGTTGGCGGGGAGGTTGGTTCTGTCCTCAGTAGTAACCCCGTCATTCCACAACCATGTGTAAGGAGAGGTCCCGCCTGCCGGTGTGAGGTTGATGGCGCCGGTTGAATTACCGCTGCAGTTAATGTGGGTTAGAGCCGATGTAACGCTAAGAGCAACGGGCTGAGTAACCGTCCATGTCTTGATCAGTGTGGCATCAGTTATGGTTACCAGGTAGGTGCCTGCGCCAATGCCGGTACGGTCTTTGGTCGTGGCGACAGGACTCCATGAATAGGTGTAAGGTGATGTTCCACCTGTAACGGTTTGAACGATTGAACCGTTGGTACCGCCGTTACAAGAAACATTGGTAATAACAGCAGTTGCGGCTAAGGCAGCAGCAGGCTGAGTCAATGTCCATGATCCGGAGATCGTACATCCTTTGTTGTCAATTACAGTCACCGTATATATTGCCGCTGTAAGGCCTGTAAGGTCTTCCGTATGAAGATTGTTCGACCAGTTGAAAGTGTATGGAGTGGTTCCGCCTCCCGGTGTGATATTGATCGCACCTGTGCTTCCTCCGTTACAACCGACATTGGTTGCAACAGCGGTAAGTGTGATGATAGGGGTCTGTGTAACCGTCCAGCTTCCATAAATGGTACATAACCTGGCATCAGTTACCGTAACAGAATACGTTCCTGCTGTAAGATTACTCAAGTCTTTCGTAATGGTCCCGTTCGACCACGAATAGGAATACGGAGTGGTTCCTCCGCCGGGAGTTATCGTTACGCTTCCATTGTTACCTCCGTTGCAGGAGACATTGGTTGTAACACCGGATAGGGTAAGTGCAGAAGGTTGTGTTATCGTATATGTTTTTAGCAGTGTGCAGCCTTTGGCATCAGTAATGGTAACATTGTAGATGCCTGCAATAACATTGGTAAGGTCTTTGGTGGTTGCTCCGCTGTTCCATAAATAGGTATAGGGAGATGTTCCATCTGTAACTGTCTGAATAACAGAGCCGTTGTTTCCTCCGAAACAGCTGACGTTGGTTACCACTCCTGAAGCGGCTAGAGCTGCTGCGGGTTGAGAAACCGTGTAGCTGTCATGGACATTACAACCTTTGTTGTCAAGGTGCCTGCAGAAACCGCAGCCAGATCTTCCAGATGGGTGTTGTTCGACCAGTTAAAGGTATAAGGTGTAGTCCCGCCAATGACTGTGATGTTCACCGTTCCGTTGTTGCCGCCAAAGCAACTCACGTTAGTGGCTACTCCGGTTAAAACTAAACCGTTAGGTTGAACAACACTCCAATGGTCAGAAATAGTACATCCGTTATGATCTGTAACAGTGACCGTATAGGTTCCGGCAGTAACTCCGGTCAGGTTCTCGGTGGTAGCTCCGTTCGACCAGGCATAGGAATATGGTGTCGCCCCGCCTGATATACTGATACTTACCGTGCCGTCGTTTCCGTTAAAGCAACTGACAGGCGTCGTTCCGCCTGAAAGACTCAGGGCATCGGGTTGAGTTACAATATAGATTTTATTTATTGAGCAAAAATTGTGGTCGTAAATAGTAACTGCATATGAACCCATGGGGATTCCTGTCAGGTCTTTGGTAGTCGCTCCGTTTTGCCATAGATATGTATAAGGAGGTGTTCCGCCTGAAACCGTTTGAACAATTGACCCTGTGCTGCCTCCATAACACGAAACATCAGTTATCACAGCCGATGCAGATATCGTTGAAGCGGGCTGGGTAATGGTCCACTGTCCGGCCCAGGCACAGAAATGAGCATCAGTTACAACCACATGATAGGTGTCGGCGGTTAATCCGTCAATATCCTGTGTTGTAGCCCCGTTTGACCATTGGTAGGAATAAGGCTGGGTTCCGCCAAACATCGTAAGGTTGATGGCTCCGTTACCTGAACTCATACAAGTGGCATTGGTTACTACTGCTGTCCCGCTTAAGGCAAGGGGTTGGCTGACAATCCAGATACCAGTTGCCGTGCAGCCTCTGGCATCAACAACCAGAACTGAATAAGTGCCTGAAGTAAGGTTGGTCAGATCCTGACTTGTTGAAGGAACAGACCAATAATAGACGTAAGGTGCTGTTCCTCCGCTGATTGTTAAGTCAATGGCACCATCATTTCCTCCGAAACAGGAAACCTGGGTGACCTCTGCCGATAAAGTAAGCAGCAGTGGTTCCGAAACAGTCCAGATCCCGGTTTTTGTACAGCCATTATGATCTGTTGCAACCAAGGAGTATGTTCCAGCGGCAACACCCGTCAGGTTCTGCGTGGTAGCCCCGTTTGACCATAAGAAGGTGTAAGGAGGAGATCCTCCGCCGACATTGGTTGTGATACTGCCGGTGTTTCCGCCATTACAACGCACAGGGATAGCTATCCCTGAAAGGACAAGCGCTGAAGGTTGTGTGACCGTATAGGTTTCTGTAGTTGTACAGTTGTTTGCATCAGTTACAGTAACGGTATAGGTCCCGCTACCAATATTGATGAGGTCTTTGGTAGTGGCTCCGGTATTCCAGCTATAGGAATATAGTTGAGTACCACCTGTAACCGTAAGCAGAATGGAACCGTCATTGCCATTCTTGCAGGATACATGACTGATCACACTGGTAACTGAGAGCTCATCAGGTTCATTGATCGTCCAGTGATCGGATATCTGGCAGTTCTTACTGTCAACAACTACTACATAATAGGTTCCTGCAGATACATTGGTCAGATTCTTGTTTGTCGATTGATTTGACCAATAATAATGGTATGGAGGAGTTCCTCCGGTTACTGTTATATTGATATCTCCGTCGAATCCGCCATTACATAACACATCGACAGGAATACCTGATAATGTCAGAACAGCAGGTTCTGTAATCGTCCAGGTCCCTGTGGTACTACATCCATGGGCATCCGTTACTGTTACACTGTAAGGACCAGCAGCCAGACCAAACTGGTTTTTACTTGTCGAACCGATCGACCACAGGTAATTGTAAGGTGTGGTTCCACCTACTATGCTGAGCTTAATTGTACCGTCATTTCCTCCATTACAGGAAACCTGAGTAATTACAGCTGTAACTCCAAGAGTAACAGGCTGTGTTACTGTCCATGTATCGCTTGCCGGACAGTTGTGGTTATCAGTAACATTTACAGTATAAGGACCTGCATAGAGATTATAAATATCCTGGTTTCCGGAACCGTTAGACCAAAGGTAATTGTAAGGCGGAGTTCCTCCCGATAAACTAATGTCAAGTGAACCATCATTATAGCCGTTACAGGAAACATTTTGTTTTACAGCAGTGAAATGAAATACAGGAGGTTCATAAACCGTGAACGAACCGTAGGTTGAATAATCTGCAACGTCTGTTATAATTACCTGGTAATTTCCTCCGCCAATGCCGCTCAGGTCTTCGGTGGTTTCACCATTCGACCACAAATAGGTATAAGGAGGAGTCCCACCGGAAACAGATACATCAATGGCACCATCGGTTCCGAGCGGACAGCTGACATCGGTGATGTCACTTGTCAGTTCAAATAAACCGGGCTCTGAAACAAAGTAGTTTTTAATGATTTGACATCCTTTGAAATCTGTTACTGTTACTGTATAGAAACCGGCAATAACATTGACCAGATCCTGACTTGTTGCGCCATTCGACCATGCATAGGTGTAAGGTGTTGTTCCGCCACCCGGGGTAATATCAATATTTCCGTCGCTAAACCCGGGAACCGAGACATTTTCAACAATTACCGTAACCGTAAGAGGTGTTGGTTGTGTAATTGACCAACCAGCGGTATGAGTACATAAATTGTGATCCGTAATAGTCACAGCATATGAACCCTGTGTAATTCCGACCAGGTCAGCGGAGGTGGCCCCGTTCGACCATAAATAGGTGTAAGGAGGAGTAGCCCCGCTGACATTCAGATAGATGGATGCATTATTGCCATTATAACAGGAAACATTAGTTACTGCCGGTGCCAGGCTGAAGACGGTTGGCTGGGTGACAACGTAACTATTTGTATAGACATAACTGTGAATATCGGTAATGGTCACATAATAAGTGGAAGCTGCAAGTCCTGAAATATCCTCAGTAGGTGCACCTGTAGACCAGTGGAATGTGTAAGGAGTAGTTCCCCCTGCAACTGTCAGATTTACAGCCCCGTTTGAACCTGAATTACAGGAAACCGGGTTGATCACTGAGGTGACATTATACTGAGCCGGTTCATGGACAACATAGGTCTTAAAATTCTGACAACCATTGTGATCGGTAACCGTCAGGTAGTAAGTTCCTGCATAAAGGCTGGTCCTGTCCTCAGTCGTCGGACCATCACCCCAAATATAAGAATACGGGCTTGTGCCGTTAGTCACGGTAACATTAATAGCGCCGCCGTTGGTCAGTGGTATCAGAACATCGCTGACCACAGCCGTTGTTGTAAGGGTTGTTGGCTGGGTAATCGTCCAGCTTCCGGTCACTGTGCAGAAAGTCGCGTCAGTTACCGTCACACTATAAGTTCCTGCAATGAGAGTACTAATGTCTTTGGTAGAAGCTCCGTTGGACCATAGGTAACCAAATGGACCTGTGCCACCGGTGACGGTAAGAACGATCGCTCCATTGCTGCCCCCGTTACATAACACATGGGTAAGGGAGGTTTGTAGTGACATTTGAGTGACCGTTACCGTTGCAGTACTTGAATATTGAGGTGTGCAGTTCTGGCTCTGCACTAATGCCCTGAAGTTATAGGTTTCCGGTGGTGTCAAAGCACCTGTTGAAATGGAGGTTGATCCGGCATTCCCTATACCTGCCCAGCTTCCTGCTCCAACCTGGCGTTCCCATCCGGTGACCACACCGGTTTGGCCGGTCAGGTTAATGGTGGTGCTGCTGTTATTGCAGATAATTGCTGCAACAGGAGTTGCCGTGCCGCCAACTGTCAACAAATAGGCGGTAGCCGTTTTTGACATCCAGGCGCTGAAATAACCTGTAGTGCTGTTTCTGGTACGTGCAAAAACAGTGATGAAGCTGCCTGCAGTAATTGAAGGAGTTGTGTATTCATAGGGTGAAGAGCCATCGGTGGCATCAACAGTGCTTCCATCCAGTGAGAACTGGACCTGGTCGCCGTTGGCACCTATCGTTGCTGCCATTAAGATAGTCCCTGTCCCGCAACGGGTTTGATCCGACATGGTCGGTGCAACCGGGGCAGTGGTAACATTAACACTGATGGTACTGGAAGCAGTACAGCCATGACTGTCTGTTACAGTGTAAGTTAACGCATAGTTGCCAGCCGTAGCGTTGGTAAATACCGGGTTTACGATAGATGTTGAAGACAACGAACTGCTTCCGGCACCGGTCCAGGCATGGGTTGAATATGCAGCGGTTCCGCCGACAGGATTACCATTAAGCTGGTAAGGCGTACCGGTTAATGCATAGGCCGGGTTGGGCGTGATACCGGCGGAAATGGCCGGATCTTCTGTGATCACTGCACTTCCTGTCATTAATGCATCACAAACATTGACCGCATTGGTTGCTCTCACTGTATAAGTTCCTGAAGTCATATTGATCCATGTTAATGGATTTCCGTCACCAGCCTTTACCGCTCCAAAAGATGCAGTATTCTTATATAACTGATAGTTAACACCGGTTTGTGAACCTGTCAGGGTCACACTGCGGCCTGCAGTACCAAAGCAGTAAGTTCCGCTGCCTCCAACCGTGTAAACGTTCGGGTTGGCAAGTACGGTGATGTCGGTTGACGCTGACTTAACGCAAGTGTTACCATCTGTATACGTGTAAGTTACAGTCCAGGTTCCGGGACCAGCCGTGGCAGGATTAAACTGGTTACCGCTTACTCCTGTTCCTGTAAATGCACCTCCTGCACCTGTTGGTGATCCAACCAGGGTCACCGCTGCATCGTTCTGGCATTTGTTGGAAACCGGATCAATAGTCGTATTTGGTAATGGGTTAACGGTAACCGTGATAATATTAGAGGTTAGTTCACTGCAAAATCCATTCTTTACAAATACCTGATATTGAGTGGTTTGAGTAAGTGCTCCGGGGGATAGGGTAGTGGTAGTATTGGCAATGTCACTCCAGCTTCCGCCACTGTTTATGGAAGACTGCCATTTTTCAATAGAACCAACTGAACCGGTCAGGTTAAGGGCAGCCGCCGTCTGACCCAGACAAATTGCCTGTGTATTTCCCAGGGTTCCTGCATTGGTAACAGCATCGATCTGGAGAGTAATGGCGATGGAACTGCTTACACAACTGTTGTTATTATTGGTAACATAATATGTATAGATACCTGCAGCAGTTTTGCCTGTAGCATAAGAAGTGCCGGTATATACAAGGGTTGTCAGTGTGGCATCTGAGTACCATTTGAGGGTGCCTGTACCTGAAGCAGTCAGGTTTGGTATCGTACCGCTGGCACAAACGGTCTGAT
>JAPLDE010000181.1 GCA_026391855.1 Bacteroidota bacterium
TGGCAAAGATTTGCGCCAGTCATAAACAAAACCTGATCCTGGTTGCCCGCAGTGGAGATAAGCTGCATGAGCTTGCCTCAGAACTCACTGAAAAACATGGTATTATCGTCCATGTTTTTGAGTACGACCTATCTGTTATATCCAACATTGAAAAATTATTTCAGGAAATCAGCAAAGAATCCCTGGAGGTAGAAATCCTGGTGAACAATGCCGGTTTCGGGGATTCAGGAGATTTTATCACCACCAGCTGGGAAAAAGAACAGAGGATGATCAACCTGAATATTTCGGCGCTAACCCTTTTTACCAAACTCTTTGCTAAGTCAATGGTTGAAAGGAAAAAAGGCCATATCCTCAATGTTGCTTCTACAGCTTCCTTTCAGCCGGGTCCCTCCATGTCTGTATATTTTGCAACCAAAGCCTATGTGTTGAATTTTTCAGAGGCACTCTCCTTTGAACTCCGGGGAACGGGGGTCAGCGTTACCACCTTATGCCCGGGAGCAACTCAAACAGGTTTCGCCGCCGCTGCCAACGTTGAAACAGCCAATCTTTTCGACAATAAATTACCTACCGGTAAGGAAGTGGCCATATTTGGCTTCAACGCCATGATGAAAGGGAAAAGACTGGCTATTCACGGGTTTAAGAACAGGCTGATGGTATTCTCTCTCAGGCTGTCCCCCAGAAAATGGGTGATGGCCGTCTCAGCCTGGATGATGAAAAAATAGAAAAGAAAAAAACTATCTTTGCACAAGCATTCAGAATAACATCAATTTATCGTCTATGAACCGCACCAAATTCTTTTTTCCCTTCCTGTTACTTTTCGTTTGGACATCCCACTCACTGATGGCTCAGCCAAAAGAAACAGCCAATCAAGTAAAAGTAAACCTCAAAGTGGCACAGGAATATAAGGTCCGGCTGAAATCAACCCCTTCACAGGGGTATTCCTGGAATATTTCCGGTTCATACGATACCACGCTTATCAAATTAGTTTCAAGAACTTTTATACCTGGAAAAGATAGCACTCTCCCCGGAAAACCAGGAGATGACGTTTTCACCTTTAAAGCCTTACAGAAAGGTGAAACAACTGTTCGTATGGCTTTGATGAAACAAGGTTCAAGACATGTTCCCAGGGTAGAGGATTATCTTTTCACCATTACCAAATAAGAACAATTCCTATTGCCAGAACAGGGAATACAAAAACGGAGTCCTTTTCAATCCCTTAAGATCAGTGAGAAATCCCTGTTCCTGATCATCCTGTTTTGTTTTCTCAGCGTCCTTTTTATAAGAGTCAGGCTTATAAATATATACACCCCCAATGTGGGAGGAATTGAACAGAATGTGATTTTCAGCTGCCAGCGAATCGGTGCCGGGTTTCCTTTGTATACCAATCCTGAAAAACCACCCTATAGCTTTACTCAATACAGTCCACTTTATTTTTACATCGTTGGTTTTACCGGGAAAATGGCCCATCTTGACCCGGAAGAACCCATGCCATGGTACCGCATCAGCCGGGCATATTCCCTCTTCTTCAACCTGTTACTGTGCTTTTTCGTATTTATTACCTTGCAGTCGTTCAGGAAAATTCACAAATTGTTCGCCCTGGCACTGGCCCTGCTGATCTTCATCTTTTTCGAACAACAGGATTATTCCAGGCCCGACAGCCTCTACCATCTCTTCTTCTGCCTGTCTGTCTGTTTTATGGTTAGATTTCTTCAAAATGATGAAATTCAACACGTTGTAAGAAATTTATTCCTGGCCGGACTGTTCACTTCAATGGCATTATATGCTAAACAAAGTGGTATTTTCCTTGCCGGCTTCCTGTTTGTTTACCTGCTGGTTAATAAACACTCCACCCGCAACCTGTTTGTATACCTGATGTCCTTCCTGGTTTCATCAGGTACACTGGCCATTCTTCTTTTAAATGAACCATATACCATCATTGCTAAAAATGTTTTTCTGGGAATAATGAACGGTTTCGACTTCAAATGGGCGATCAAACTATATCTTCTCCCTTCTTTACCCAGGTTCACTTTTTTCTTTCTGTTGGTTTCCTTTATGGTGCTGAACTGGAGAAAAAACCAGCATCAACTTTTCATTTTCCTGTCTTCATCCGCCTTGTTCTTCCTTGCTGTAGCCCTTGTCAGCGGTGCAAGATGGGGTTCAGGAACAAATTACTTTTTCGAATTCTGCTTGCTAACCCTGCTGGCCA
>JAPLDE010000258.1 GCA_026391855.1 Bacteroidota bacterium
AGACTTTTCCGGAAATTATCTTACTGGTCATATACCTGAGGAAATTGGAAATTTGACTTCCCTTTTTGCTTTAGACCTGATGTTTAATCAATTTTCCGGTCCTTTGCTCTGGGATAACGCTAATTTACCCAACTTGCATTTTCTGTATTTGAATTTAAATGATTTAGATGGAAGTTTCCCAATAAATTTTGCAAATGGTGTGATTCAAGTCATAGGACTTAGTCATAATCATTTTACTTATATTCCGGATTATTCAAATCAGACTATTGGAAGTTTTTATGTAAATAATAATAATCTTGATTTTGGTTCCCTTGAGCCGAATTTTAGTTTATTTTGTGACTATGGTGCCTATGAAATGCAAGACAGCGTGCTTATTAACATGGATACCACTTTAATCCAGGGAAGTAACCTGGTATTGCATTCAAAGGTTGGCGGTGCTTCTAATTTGTATTTATGGACGCACAATGGTGTGGATATTTTAGGCAGTATTGATAGTAACCTGGTATTGAACAATATATCCTTTGCCGACAGCGGCTGGTATTCCTGCAATATTAATAATTCCGTTGTCATTGACCTCACCCTGCACAGAAAGAAGATCCATGTTCATGTGGTTGATAGTATAACACCTGTTGTTCCGGTAATTAACCACAATGATGAAATCAGGATTAGCTGGGATAACAGGGAGAAGATCTTATCACTTGAAATGGGAAATACTGCCGGAACCAGGGTGCAGGCCTCACTCTATAATATCCAGGGGAAGAAGATCCGGGATTTATTCAGGGGAAACCTTAAGGATCAAACCTTTAGATATCCCCTTGGATCAATTCAAAGCGGATTATACCTGGTAAAGAATTAACAATGAATTGATCCGGGTGAGGGTATCGGAAAGATACCAAGGGAGTTGTTTTCGTTCCATTCCGGGTAAAGCCTGTCAGTTGGGGATGGGCTTTTTTGTTAAAGGTTGATTTTTGTTCACCATCAACGCAAACACTCCTTTGTGAAATCCTTGTTTTTTACTCCTGTCCTTTGTGGTTTATTTAAAAAGCTGATTATTAACAGATTAACCTGCTTCAGAAGACAGTATATGGAGTCGTGGGTATAGTATGCTTTTCATTCACCACGAAGGACGCGAAGGGTTTCACAAAGGATTTCACTAAGGGGTTGATTTTCAATTAGTTTCTCAGGTGGTTTGCTGTTGCAGCGATTTGTTATCTGTTCTTTTCAGAAATGCGTACTTTTAGGATGAAAATCAGTACTTACGTTCAACTAGCCAGGTGATGAAATATCAGGAGGAAGTGTTATGCTGGTCAGATAAGAGCTGTAACTCCATTACATGCTGATTGGTATTTTCGTACCTTTGACCAATAATAATATTTCATCTGTTAATAATTTTTATTTTATTGGTCAGATGGAATATCCATTATTATCATTAACGGTTGGTATAAATTTCGTTTGTATGGATGTTTCATGCTTGTAAAATCAGAAATAATATCACGATTGGAATCAAGTAAACCCTTACTGATGAAGTATGGAGTTACAAAGATTGGATTATTTGGTTCAGCATCCAGAGGAGAAGCAATGTCTGGCAGTGATATCGATATTTTAATTGATTTTGAACCTGAGAAGGAAACATTCGAGAATTTGATGAATACTTGCTACACGCTTGAATCTGTTTTTCCTGGTGAAAATGTTGATATTGTTACGGAAAAAGGATTAAGCCCATATGTTGGACCTTATATCTTAAAGGAAGTTGAATATGTCTAAGGAGTATCTTGAATATTTGAGGCACATTTTAATTGAATGTGAATTTATTCTTTCTGTCATTAAGCCGGATACCAGCAAAAATCATTTCCTTGAAGATGAAACATTAAAAAGAGCAGTTGTAAGAAGTTTGGAGATAAAGGGATTACTATATCACTTTCGCCTTGATCTTCAGATAGAACTTAATACGGATGGTGAAATCCAGTGGCTTTTTGTCGGTCCTTCCGAAGGCGGAAACCTTGAAACGGTGAGGGGCGTTCAGCACCAGGGTGCCGAGGTTGGTGGCTCCGGTCGGGTCGATAGTTAGGATGGTCTCGTTGTTGAGCAGGCTCTTTAACACCACATTGTTCATGGAAGTCAGACTGGTGGTATTGGTGCCGTCTTCGTTGGCAACGGCCACATGTCCTTCCAGGAGCTTCTGTGTGGTATCTCCCGAAAAATTGGTCAGAAAATAGGCGACCTTGGTGAGGGATACTTCCTGAATGTTGTCTTTATATTTCTCAATATCAGTGCTTTGTGCGGAGGCATCTAACACTGTATCCCTGGCAAACAAGGTATCATTTACACTGGTGACCACAAAATCCTGGTAAAGCACCACTTCAAAATTGGTTGAAAGCAGGCTATCCTTCTGGCAACCGGTGAAAAATCCCGCAGAAACCAGCAGGAGGATCATGAACAGATTTTTTGTTTTCATAACTTGATAATTTTGATTGGTTTTACTTGATCATGAATAAATTATACAGAATGAATAGCCTTAGCCAGTTGGGATATTAATCCGTTGTCATTTTCCAGGGCATTTCCGGCAACCAGCACGTCGGCCCCGGCCTTTGCAAGCTCAAACGCTGTACCGGCGGTTCTGATCCCTCCTCCTATAACAAGCGGGACCGTGATATGTTGTTTCACCCTGGTGATCATGCCCGGAGATACGGTATGACGGGCTCCGCTTCCGGCATCCATATAGATAAGCCTCATTCCCAGCATATTGCCGGCCATTGCCGTACACATGGCCACATCTTCCTTATCCTCAGGAATAGGAAAGGTATTGCTCATATAATGGGCTGTTGTCCGGGCATCGTTGCCGATAAGCATATAGCCGGTAGGGATGATCTCCAGTGAAGTTTCTTTCAGACGGGGGGCTGCAAGGACATGCCTGCCGATCAGCATCTCCGGGTTTCTGCCCGAGATCAGCGATAAGAAAAGGATGGCATCGGCCTGAGGGCTGATCTGGGTCAGGTCGCCCGGGAAGAGGACCAGGGGAAGACAGCTTTCTTCCTTTACCTGGTTCACGAAGGCGTCCAGTCGGTGATGCATCAACAGGCTCCCTCCGGCCAGCAGCAGGTCAACTTCCGCTTCCTCACATTTTTTAAGGGTGTCGGAAAGATGGGGTTCATCATATTTGTCAGGGTCGAGCAATACGGCAAATAACTTCTTCCCCAGTAAAGATCGTTCTTCTATAAATGACAGTATGCTCATCTGGCCATGTTTTCAGAAAACAGCCCTGGCTATTTTCCTGATGTTATCCGATTTCCCCATCGTAAAATAATGAAGAATGGGTACACCAAAGTTAATCAATTCTTTGGATTGTTGTATACACCATTCGGTCCCGGCTTCACGGGCCTGGGAATTATCTTTACATTTCATCACCTCCTGTACCAGCTCATCGGGAATATCGATGCTGAAAGTCCGGGGCAGGGCTGTGATCTGTGATTTGACGGAAATGGGTTTCAGGCCGGGTATAATGGGGACATTAATGTCGTTTTCCCTGCACTGGCCTACGAATTCGTAGTACTTCCTGTTGTCGAAAAACATCTGGGTCACAATATAATCGGCTCCTGCATTCACTTTTTGCCTGAGGTATTCCAGGTCGGTTTTCAGGTTGGGCGCTTCAAAATGTTTTTCCGGATAGCCGGCCACACCGACGGAGAATCGGGTTGGATCGGTATGTTCCAGCTCCTCGTCAAGGTATTTACCCTTGTTCATATCCATGATCTGCCTGACCAGGTCGATGGCGTGGGCATGACCGGCCGGGTCGGGTGTAAAGAAATTCTCCGACTTCAGGTTATCACCCCGGATGACGAGCAGGTTGGTAATACCCAGAAAGTGAAGGTCGATGAGGGCGTCTTCCGTTTCTTCCCTGGAAAACCCTCCACAGATGATATGAGGCACAACATCCACGCCGTATTTATACTTGATGGATGCTGAAATTCCTACAGTACCGGGCCGCTTGCGAACAATGGTCTTCTCCAGCAACCCTCCCGGCCTGGGTTTATAAACGATCTCCTCCCGGTGATAGGTAACATCGATGAATTTGGGGTCAAACTCCATCAACGGGTCAATAATGGCATGAATAGACTCTATGTTTTCTCCCTTTAACGGAGGGAGGATCTCAAAGGTGAAAAAGGTCTTGTCCGACTTGTTGATACAATCAATTACTTTCATAAATTTCTAATAGTTGAGATAAGGGCTGAGCCACTTTTCGGCCCGGGCAGGGCTGACTTTTTTCCGGCGTGCGTAGTCTTCCACCTGGTCTTTGCTGATCCGGCCAACCAGGAAATACTGAGAGCGGGGATGAGAGAAATAATAGCCTGATACTGAGGCCGCCGGGTACATCGAATAGTTTTCAGTCAGTTGAATCCCCAGCTTCTCTGCCTGAAGAAGGCCGAAAAGAACCTTCTTCTCCGAATGTTCCGGACAGGCAGGATAACCGGGAGCCGGACGAATACCGCTGTAGTCTTCTTTCAGGATCCTCGGCACCAGTGCGTCTTCTTCCGGACTATATCCCCAGTATTCTTTTCTGACCCGCCAGTGAAGCAGCTCGGCAAAGGCTTCCGCCAGGCGGTCGGCCAGTATTTTTAACATGATGGCGTTGTAATCGTCCTGCCGGGCTTCATATTCCTTTACCCATTTTTCGATACCCAGGCCTGCTGTCACGGCAAAACACCCGAAATAATCCGTTCTTCCGGATGAGAAGGGAGCAACAAAGTCAGCCAGGCAGAGATTGGGGACACCGGTGTCTTTAAGTTGCTGATTCCTCAGGAAGGCAAAGCGTTGCTGCACTTCCTTTTTACTTTCATCGTTGTAAACAATAATGTCATCACCTTCTGAATTGGCAGGAAACAATCCGATTACTCCGTTGGCGTTCAGCATCTTTTTTGCAATGATCTCATCCAGAAGTAGTTGCGCGTCGTTATATAGTTTTCTTGCCTCTTCTCCTTTTTGAAGATCTTCAAAAATAGCGGGGTATTTTCCATTGATTTTCCAGGTATGGAAGAAAAAGGTCCAGTCGATGAACCGCCTTATTTCTTCCAGCGGATAATCTTCAAACCGGTGAATACCCGGATTCTTCGGGACGCGGATGGTTTCTCTGCTCCAGTTCAGGTTCAGCCTGTTTTTCCTGGCTTCTACCAGGCTCACAAAGCTCTCGTCATTCCTGGTTCTGCTGTGCTTTATCCGGACCTCCCGGTACTTGTTACCGACTTCACCCAACAACCCCTGCCTGAAGTCATTGCTGATCAGCCGGCTGACAATGCCCACCGCACGGCTGGCATCTTTCACATGGATGACACCCCCGTTATAATGGGGTTCTATCTTCACTGCCGTATGGATCTCAGAAGTGGTGGCCCCTCCGATGAGCATAGGTATCGTAAACCCTTGCCTTTCCATCTCTTTGGCAACATGGACCATCTCATCCAGGGAGGGAGTGATCAGTCCGCTCAGCCCGATGACATCAACCTGCTGTTCACGGGCGGTTTCAAGTATCTTCACTGCAGGGACCATGACACCAAGGTCGACGATCTCGTAGTTGTTGCAGCTCAGCACCACACCAACGATATTTTTCCCGATATCATGCACATCGCCTTTTACGGTGGCCATCAGGACTTTACCGGCAGTTTGCCGGCCGCCTCCCTGTTTTTTCTCTTCTTCCAGGTAAGGGGTCAGATAAGCCACTGCTTTTTTCATCACCCTGGCGCTCTTTACCACCTGCGGAAGGAACATCTTCCCGGCACCGAACAGGTCGCCCACCACGTTCATCCCGTCCATCAGCGGTCCTTCGATGATCTTCAGGGTTTGGTCGAACAGCGGCCTGGCTTCTTCCACATCCTGTTCAATGAAATCGGCATTGCCGTGGATCAGCGCATGGGTGATCCTTTCCTTTACTCCCTGCAACCGCCAGGCATCGGCATCCACATTCTTTTTAGCCCCCTTCTTATGCTCCTCTGCGTAAGCGATGAGCCGCTCCGTACTGTCTTTCCTCCGGTTCAGGATGACATCCTCCACCAGTTCAAGCAAGTCAGGGGGAATATCATCATAAACAGGCAATTGACCGGCATTTACAATACCCATATCAAGCCCGGCTTTGATGGCATGATATAAAAAGGCCGAATGCATGGCCTCTCTTACCAGGTCGTTGCCGCGGAAAGAAAAGGACAGGTTGCTGATCCCGCCGCTGACCTTGGCATGGGGCAGGGTTGCCTTTATCCATCTGACCGTTTCGAGAAAATCAACGGCATAGTTGTTATGTTCTTCCATGCCGGTGGCGATGGTAAGGATATTCGGATCGAAAATGATGTCCTCAGCCGGAAAATGGATTTCCCGGGTCAGTATATCATAGGCTCTTTGGCAGATCGTTTTCCTTCTTTCCAGGGTGGAAGCCTGCCCCTCTTCGTCGAAGGCCATCACGATAGCCGCGGCTCCATAGTTTCTCAGCTTCACGGCATGTTCCCTGAAAGCGTCTTCTCCTTCTTTCAGGCTGATCGAGTTCACGATGGCTTTGCCCTGCAGGCATTTCAAACCGGCCTCTATCACAGTCCACTTCGAGGAGTCGATCATGATGGGGACCTTGGCAATATCCGGTTCGGCAGAGAGGAGGTTCAGAAATTTCACCATGGCTGCCTGTGAATCCAGCATGGCGTCGTCCATGTTGATATCCAGGACCTGGGCTCCGTTCTCCACTTGCTGACGGGCAACAGAGAGGGCTTCTTCGTAATTTCCTTCGAAGATCAGGCGGGAGAACTTCCTGGATCCGGCTACATTGGTCCTTTCGCCAATATTGATGAAGTTGCTTCCCGGAAAGATCGTCAGCGGCTCGAGTCCGCTGATACGCATACGGAAGGTCTTTTCAGGGACCTCCCTCGGGGGTTTACCTTCTATCAGTTCCGCGAATTTCCTGATGTGATCAGGTGTGGTTCCGCAACATCCTCCTACAATATTGACAAAACGGCTGTCAATAAAGTCGCGGATGTATTCGCCCATGATCTCCGGTGTTTCGTCGTATTCACCGAACTGGTTGGGCAGGCCTGCATTGGGGTAAGCGCTCACAGGCAGGGGAGCCAGGGCTGAGAGTTCTTCCAGATAAGGTCTGAGTTCTTTTGCTCCGAGGGCACAGTTAAGCCCTATCCCCAGCAAGTCAATATGGGTGACGGAGTTCAGGAAAGCTTCCACCGTTTGTCCCGACAGGGTACGGCCGCTCGCATCGGTGATCGTTCCGGAAACCAGTATGGGCAGGTGTATCCCTTTATGCGCAAACACGGTTTGTGCGGAAAACAGGGCCGCCTTGGCGTTAAGTGTGTCGAAGATCGTCTCTATCAGGAGGATATCCACTCCTCCGTCAACCAATCCCTCTATTTGCTCTGAATATGCTGTAACTAAATCGTCGAAATTTACGGCCCTGTAACCGGGATCATTCACATCAGGTCCCAGGGATGTGGTTTTGTTGGTAGGTCCCGTGGAACCGGCCACAAACCTTGGCTTTTCAGGTGTTTTCGCAGAATATTCATCGGCAGCCTGTCTGGCCAGGCGGGCAGCGGCCAGGTTAATTTCATAAGCCAGGTCCTCCATATGGTAATCGGCCAGGGAGATGCGCTGGGCGTTGAAGGTGTTCGTCTCGATGATATCCGAACCGGCTTCCAGGTATTGACGGTGGATATCCAGGATGACATCCGGCTGCGTGAGCGACAACAGGTCATTATTTCCTTTCAGGTCAGACGGATAATCACTGAATCGGTCGCCGCGGAAGTCATTCTCTTCCAGGCCGCAGCGCTGGATCATCGTACCCATGGCCCCGTCCAGCAAGAGAATGCGCTTAGATAAAAGATCTTGTATAGTTGATTTTTTCGGCATATTCACCCGTAAAGGTCTTAAAAATTCCTGATAATGAAGGCAATGGAAAATAACGCTTCCCTGGATTAAACCAATTTAAGGGGATTGTGTTCAAAAACCCTGTGGTTGTTGAACAGACGTATTAACCCTGTCAGGGTTTTACCCTGACAGGGTTACCCGGTATCTGTTATAACTTGGTGTATTACTTAGAGTTACACGCGTTACTCGTCTGCCATCCTGATCAGAACCGTCAACAGGAAGTTTATTGCTACATTCAATAATTAACAAAAACTCACAACAGCCATACATCAAAAACCAGTAATTTTAAACCATGAAGCAAAAAACAACCGATAATAAGGACAAATCGTTCAAAGATATTGTCAACCCCAAAGAAATCAAACTACTCATTAACAGGGATAAAACATTTGCTTTTATAAACGAAAAATACGGAGCGCCGCCAAACTGGACAAGACCGCAAGGGTTCATTACCTTGTCAAAAATTATCCTGGAACAGCAAGTGAGCCTGGCTTCTGCCAATGCACATTTTATCAAACTGAACAGTTATCTGGATGAGTTTACTCCATTAAGCATACTCCGGCTTACTGACGGGGAAATGAGAAGTTGCCAGATCAGTCGGCAAAAAGCAACATACCTTCGTGCACTGTCAAGGGCAATAATAAACGGGGAGATTGACCCGGAGAAATTCCCGTCTTTAAGTGAGTCAGAAATCAGAAAACAACTCACAAGCATAAAAGGAATCGGCCATTGGACTACCGATATTTATTTAATGTTCTGTTTACAGGCAAAAGACATTTTCCCAATTGGTGACATAGCTGTTATTACAACGGTAAAAGAATTGAGTGAGGCAAATACCAAAGAAGAGATCATGTTATTGGCTGAAAAATGGAAACCATTTCGTTCACTGGCCGTTTATTTCTTGTGGCACTATTATTTAAGAAAACGGAACAAGCTATCGACATAAAGCAAACAAGATCAGTTGTTTATGCACCGTCAGATAAGCAGCAGTTAACCCTGACAGGGTCCGACCCTGTCAGGGTTAATCGCCTGATAACCAGGTAACCAGGGATGCAATCCCGGGAGAAGGAAAGTCGCAGTATCCCAACCCCGAAGATGGTTGAAGAAAAAAGTTACTTGGAATTTCCATTTAGCCTGGTCTGATGCATCTATATGTGAAAAAGAAACAACTATGGGATCGTTTACACAAATTACTTATCAGCTGGTCTTTGCAACCAAAGACAGAACAAAAAATTTTGTTGAATCCGAACAGGAAAGGCTATTCCGGTACATCCAGGGTATTTTAAAAAAGAAAAACTGCCATATGCACGGGATCAATGGATATCAAAACCACCTTCATGTGGTTTTTGAACTTCATCCTTCTGTTGCGTTAGCAGACCTGGTAAAGGATGTGAAAGTAAGTACATCATTATGGATAAAGCAAAACAAGGTCTTTCCGTATTTTACCGGCTGGGGTGAGAAATACGGGGCGTTTACGTATGGTTCGTCTGAGAGGACAAGATTGACCGAATATGTTAAAAATCAAAAGCCACATCATCAGAAAGTTGATTTTGAGGAGGAGTTCAAGCAGTTGCTGAAGGAACATGGCGTTGATTATGATGATCGATTTTTACTTTGATAGACAACACCATCCGTAATCCGGGTTGAACCCCGTTCCGGGGTTCCGGTAGCAGAGGCATCTCTCCCCCGGGGTTTCACCCCGGGTTACCTGCCTTGAACCCCTTGCCGGGGTTCTGGAACAACAGGCATGATATTCACATTGGATTGCATAAGGCTAAAAACCCGTTAAGCTTTCAGGGTCATCCTTACTTCTGACCCTTTCTATGATTTTCATGGTCATCCTTACTTCTGACCCTTTCTATGATATTGAGTATACTTACCCGGGCCTTTTTCGGTGTAAGTTATGAGTATGTAGCCTGAACAAATGCTTGAATTATATATTATAAAGATAACGTGCTGATAACCAACCCCGAAGGGGTTTAAGCCGGGTAACCAGGGATGCAATCCCGGGAGAAGGAAAGTCGCAGTATCCCAACCCCGAAGATGGTTGAAGAAAAAAGTTACTTGGAATTTCCATTTAGCCTGACCAAATGCATTAGATTGTGGTAATAAATCTCCTCTTTATTCAAGGTTCTTCAGCTTAAATTTTCTTCATCCATATAAAATTTCTATATTTGAAAAGAGAAAACCACGTACTGCTTTGCCTAAATTGCTCAACTAATTGTGTAAATATCAGATAATCAGCATGAAACAATTTGTTTGGCAGTTAACGATCGTTGATATTTTTAATAGTGGCAGGGAAAGGAAATTTACGGATATTTTACGTTAGTGGGCATTCTAAGTGCGACACAGCAACCATTAACCGACAAACAAAATGAAATAATGAGTAAAAAAAGAACTGGAAAGACAGAATTTGTAAAGTGGTTTGGACCTGTACTTGACGCTTTGAGAGCTTTAGGAGGCTCTGCAAGACCAAAATAAATTTCTGAATGGATTGGTGAAAAATATAATATCCCTGACGAGATATTAAACGAAAGATATGAGAAGTCAGGTGTTTTAAAATTTCAAAATCAATTAGCCTGGGCTAGACAATATTTAGTTTGGGAAGAACTATTAGCATCATCGAAGCATGGTGTTTGGGCTTTAAGTAACAAAGGTTGGGAGACGAGTGTGACTGAGCCTGAGGCACACGATATATTCTTAAAATGGGTAAAAGTATTTCAAGAAGTAAGAGAAGAAAAACCAACAAATACAGTTGATAGCGAAGCAGACAAAATCATACAATTACAAGAAGAAAGTGAGCCAGAGAATTCAAAAAGCAACTTAAAGCCAACTCTGATAGAGGTTTTACAAAACTTATCGCCCACAGGATTTGAATATTTATGTGGTAGGTTATTAAGAGAATACGACTTTGAAAATATTGAAATTACACAACGATCACATGACGGCGGCATAGACGGTTATGCGACTTTAAAGCTTAATCCTTTTGTAAATTTGAGTGTCTTCTTTCAATGCAAAAAATACCAGGGGACTGTTCCGACTGAGAAAGTTCAAGCATTTATTGGTGTTATGGAGACAAATAAACGAAGTGTAGAAAAGGGACTTATAATTACGACAGGTTCCTTCGCTAAAGCAGCTTTGGACATTGAAAAGAATAACATAAAACTGGAGCTAATTGATGGTGATAAATTAGTGGAAATGTTTGAAAAAGTTGAACTTGGTGTTACACCAAAGACAATCTATGAGCCGAATATGACATTTTTTGAACAATATCGTGAGAAGAAGAACGACCCGCTAACAAAAAACATATGACAATTACGGTTGCCGAGGTACGCGGTTCGCAGCTTTCCGCACCAGCTCCAGTAGCTCGCGGACGGTGGAGCGACCGAAAATCCGCAACTGAATATATTACATACGTTACCAACCCCCTTATCCGTCCAAAACCAAAAAGTATCATATCATTTTCCGGTAGATTTTTTATAAGAATTCCATCAGGCAAACCATTAACTAACCGCTCAAAAGAAATTACCCATTGTGATCAACAGACGAAATTTCATAAAAACAGCCGGAATCGCCACAGCAGCGTTGGCTTCGGGCATTCCACTGTTTGGGAATCCGGTTGACCCTTCGTTCGTGTCGAACCGGCCTTCCCCGGGCAAAAGACGGTTTGTCAGCCAGGCGGTGGAAGAAACCATAGCCAGGGTAAAAGCTGCCATGGCCGATGAAGAACTGGCCTGGATGTTCGAAAACTGCTTCCCCAACACACTGGATACTACGGTTACTTATACCGAAAAAAGCGGGGAGCCGCATACATACGTCATCACCGGCGATATTGATGCAATGTGGCTCAGGGATTCGTCGGCCCAGGTATGGCCTTATCTTCACCTGGCAGCTAAAGACGAGAAACTGAAAAGGCTTTTAAAAGGGGTGGTTACCAGACAAACGGAGTTCGTGCTGCTTGACCCCTATGCAAATGCCTTCTATGATGATCCATCCCGGGTGAGCGAATGGAAGAAAGACTTCACGACCATGAAACCCGGTGTTCATGAACGCAAGTGGGAGATCGACTCCCTCTGCTATGTCATCCGGCTTGCTTACGGGTATTGGAAGAATACCGGCGATACTTCTGCCTTCAACGAGCAATGGCAAAAGGCCATGAGGTTGATTATAAGCACTTTCCGTGAACAACAACGACTGAACAACAGGGGCCCTTACCATTTTCAACGACGGGCAACAAGCCCTACAGATACTCAATTCGGAGGGGGATATGGAAATCCGACGAAAAAGATCGGGCTGATCCATTCCATGTTCCGTCCCTCCGATGATTCAACGGTTTTCCCTTTCCTTATCTCTTCTAATATGTTTACGGTGGTTTCGCTTAGGCAGTTGGGTGAAATATTTGGTAATGCATTGAATAATAAAGAGATGGAAGGCGAATGTATCCGGTTTGCCCTGGAAATTGACCAGGTATTGAAACAATACGCAATCCTTACCCACCCGGAGGCCGGTAAAATTTACCCCCTTGAAATCGATGGTTTCGGAAATGCACTGTTTATGGATGATGCCAATGTTCCCAACCTGCTTTCCCTTCCTTACCTGGGTTATTGCGACTCAATGGATCCCATCTACCTGAATACCAGGAAATTTTCGTTAAGTCCGGCTAACCCGTGGTATACCGGGGGAAAATATGCCAAAGGCATCGGTGGTCCTCATGTGGGAGAAAGGAAGATCTGGCCGCTCGGACTGGTCATGCAGGCACTCACCAGCCAGGATGACAAGGAAATTCTCGATTGCCTGACCACGCTGAAGAAGACGCATGCAGGCACGGGTTTTATCCACGAGTCGTTTAACGCCGATAATCCTCAGGATTTCTCACGGAGTTGGTTTGCCTGGGCCAATACCATCTTTGGTGAACTGATTCTGCAGCTGTATCACTCAAAGCCTGAGTTGCTGAAAGTCAGACTGGACTGATCATCGGGAGACCGGAATACAGAGACCGTTTAGTTGCTCCTATATTCAGAAATGTTTCGGCATCAAATTGTAATTCAGCGAATTATAAAGGTGGAATTTTATTAGGTCTGTAAGCAATCTTTTAAGATTGTGGTTGGTTTTAAATGATAGAAAATTAATAAATTAGCAAAAATTAATTAGCAATGGTTGATAGGATTGAAATATTAAAGGATTTAAAGGCTCATTTAATAAACAATTATCGGGATCCTATAAAAGATATCATCCTGTTTGGATCTCAGGCCAGTAACATATCAAATGATAATTCTGATTTTGACATATTAATTTTACTTGATAAAGACTATTCGGGTAAAGATGAGAACATTCTACTTGACCTTTGCTATGACATTGATCTTAAGTATAATATAATTATTGATGCTCATTTGCTTTCTGTTTCTGAACTGGACACGCTGAGAGGCAAACAACCTGTTTTTATAAATGCCTTAAAATCGGGAATATACGCATGAGTATAGAGGATTATGTCAGGGTTGAGCTGATTCGTTACCGATTGGAAGAAGCCAGGGATACTATTAAAGATGTACAGATTCTTATCGGAAGTGAGAGGATGAGAGCCGCAGTTAACCGTATCTATTATGGAATGTTTTATTCCCTTCTCGCACTTGGTTTGAAATATGAATATGAAACTTCAAAGCATAACCAATTATTAGGGTGGTTCAATAAGAACTTTATACACGAAAAGCTTATTGATCAAAGATTTGGAAAAATAATCAACAAAGCCCATAACCGTCGGACAAAGTCAGATTACGATTCCTATATAGAGTTTGACAAAGGAATTGTTCTGGAAATGTTCGAAGAGATGAAGGATTTTATTAATGAAATTGAAGCATTCATTAATGAAAAATAGGCCCTTACGCCTCCTCTGCATCCAGGAATTCATCGGCATCATCGTATACTTCGTCTTTTCTGCCCAGGAGGGGAAGGATCTTACCGGTAATTATGCCGGTAACGAAGGCTACTACAATGGTTACAAGAATACCCAGCAGCTGTCCGCCGGAATCCACCATCTTCAGTACCGGTAAGGCAGCCAAACCGCCCATCAGACCGGGTAGTCCATGCAGGTTGGTAACTCCGCAGGTGTCGATCAGTTTCATCCATTTTTGTTGTTTGGATTGAATTACAGCAAAGCCGAAAGTGGATAAGGCGCCGGCCAGGATACCAATGACCATGGCTGCCGTATGACTGGCGGTCATGCAGGTGGAGCCGATGGCAACACCTCCGGCCAGGGCGGCATTGGCAATGTCGGCAACACTGATCTTCTTTCGCAGGGAGATGGTCATGATATAGGTGGCCAGGGTGGAAGCGCAAAGGGCAAGGATCACATTGACAACGGTATGCGGCATGGCTTCGGGGGGTACCAGTGCAGCACAGAAACTGGGCCAGAAAATCCACAGCATCATACTTCCCAGCATAGAGTAACGATCGCTGGTGGCATCCGACTCAATCGTCTTCTCAAACTCCTGCCTGGTGGTCATGGTAAGAGCTACGCCCAGTCCGAAGATGGCTCCAAAAGCATGGATCACAATGGATCCGCCGGTATCTATCACTGCTCCGGCCCGGATGAGTCCCAACCATCTTCAGCCTCCCAAGTACAGCCCCTCCGGCGATCAGCAGGCTGGCGGCCCCGAATTCAGAAAGGATCAGCCGCTCTATCTCATTGTTTACGGCTACAAAAAGACCGGATGTGTTCAATAACATGTAAAGCGGCAGGGAAGTACTGACCAGCAGAAAGGTTGCTGTTAATGCAGAACGGCCGTATTTCCTGACAAACACCATTAAAAAACCGAAACCGATCAGTAACATGGCCATAATATGGATAGCCCGGTTGTAATGCTGGTCGTCGATGACCGATTCCGGCAGAATGTTGGTTCCCAGCTCATTGGCCATAGAATGAAGAGGGATACAAGCCAGTAAAGTCAGTGGCAGGAACCCCAATAAAAGTCGTTTTGTGTTCATATTCAATAGTTTAGATGTGAGGTCAGGAAAAGTTCGCCAAATATATTGATAATCTTTTTTCTCAGTGAAATACTGATGATTATTTACGTGATTTACTGATTTCATCTTCGAGAAACCCTTCCATCTCCGAAAACCCTGACAGGGTCCGACCCTGTCAGGGTTAATAAACGGATCCGGAGAAACTGGTCACCTAAACATTTCACAACAGGATGAAATACTGATATATCAGGAAAATCCTTACCTTTGCACTCTTTAATTTCAAACTAAAAATTAAACATTAACATGGATAATATACTGATTAACAACACTTTGAAATATAAAGTAGCCGACCTGAGCCTGGCTGAATGGGGCCGGAAAGAGATTGAAATGGCAGAAAAAGAGATGCCTGGACTGATGTCGTTGCGTAAAAAATTCGGGGCTGAAAAACCCCTGAAGGGAGCCAGGATCAGTGGTTCTTTGCACATGACCATTCAGACGGCTGTGTTGATTGAGACCTTGCAGGAGCTGGGGGCAGAAGTGCGCTGGGCGAGTTGCAACATTTTTTCCACCCAGGACCATGCTGCCGCTGCTATCGCTGCTGCCGGTTCTGCCGTTTTCGCCTGGAAAGGCGAAACCCTGGATGAATACTGGTGGTGCACCCTGCAGGCATTGTCTTTTCCAAACGGACAAGGCCCAAACCTCATTGTTGATGATGGCGGTGATGCTACCCTGATGGTCCACAAAGGGTACCAGATAGAGAACAACCCGGAATTACTGAATAAGGCTGCCGGCAATGCCGAGGAAGAAGCGCTGATGAGCCAGTTACGCAATGCTTATGTTGAAGATACCACCAAATGGCACAAGCTGGTGAAGGAATGGAAAGGAGTTTCGGAAGAAACCACCACCGGCGTTCACCGGCTCTACCAGATGCATGAGAGAGGAGAACTGCTGGTTCCGGCCATCAATGTGAACGACTCGGTTACCAAGTCCAAATTCGACAACCTTTACGGCTGCCGCGAATCGCTGGCCGACGGCATCAAGAGAGCAACCGATATCATGATAGCCGGCAAGGTGGTGGTTGTGCTCGGTTACGGCGACGTGGGAAAAGGTTCTTCCCGTTCGATGAGGGCCTACGGATCAAGGGTCATCGTAACCGAAATCGATCCCATTTGTGCCCTTCAGGCCGCCATGGAAGGTTATGAGGTGGAAACCATCGAAGGCGCCCTCCGGCTGGGAAACATCTACGTGACCACTACGGGAAATAAGGACGTCATCACTATCGAACACATGGAAAGGATGAAAGATGAGTCCATCGTCTGTAATATCGGCCACTTTGATAATGAGATACAGGTAGACAAGCTGAACAACTACCCGGGTATCAGAAAGATCAACATCAAACCCCAGGTTGACAAGTATATTTTCCCCGACGGACATTGTATTTACCTGCTGGCTGAAGGGCGTCTTGTAAATCTGGGCTGCGCTACCGGCCATCCTTCTTTTGTGATGAGCAACTCTTTCACCAACCAGACCCTGGCACAGCTCGACCTCTGGCAGCATGAATACCCCGTTGATGTATATCGTTTACCCAAAAAACTGGATGAAGAAGTGGCCCGACTCCACCTCGAACAGATTGGCGTAAAACTCACCGTACTTACTCCGGCACAGGCCGACTATATTGGCTGGCGTTCCGCAGGACGGACCTTACAAACCGGAACATTACAGGTATTAGTCGGCAGTTGGCAGCCGGCAAAATTTCGTAGGGACACGATACATCGTGTCCAATTGTTTACGTTCCCATGCAGTTGACAATCCGCATTATGTATGTAGAGACACGCCATGGCGTGTCAAAATGTGACCACCATGTGACCACCCCCAATCGGTTAATTAGGCGGTTTTATGGGAACACACAGTGTGTGTCCAAATGTGTCCAATAATAATCGGTTAATCAGGCAGTTATATGCAGGGACAAGCCACCGCATGTCCTTGGTTTAGATTTTAATTGAAAATATGCAGGTTTTTTCCGTCGTATGAAGTACGGTATTGCTTCATAGAGACGGTAGCCGGGCCGGAGAAGGGAGAACCATCCATTAAAATAAACCTCGACATGCAGCAGGAATCGATGGCCGTACTCATCGCGGATTCAACCTGTATCCTGGCGCAACTGGCCGCAGGGTCATAAGGGCAGGTCCTTTCATAAGCCATAAACTCATCAGCAGAAAACCGGTAAACAATGATTCCTCGGCTGGGCGAGTTGGCGGTCAGGTAAACCGACCCTCCCGGTGAATTCAACCCGCTGTACATGGTGCTGTTGGGATCTATGAATATGTTCACATAGGCGTAGGGAATGGGATCTGTTTTCTTATCCTTGCATGAATGAGTAAATACGGAAATAATAATTAAAACCGTTATTAACCTGAATATCTTTAATGTAGATCGCATTATAAAACTTTATTTACCTGAAGGGGATAACGAAATTAATCATCATTTCGTTTATTTCTGCGAAAAGAGAATAATTTTGACGACTGTTACCGCTCTATGAAAAAGTTCCCGCTGATTTTGTCCATCCTTCTTTCTCTTTTGTTAATGATGGCTTCCTGTCACAGGCGGAGCGGTGTTTCCCGGGCCATGAGACGTATTGAAAAAACCAAGGATGAAAAAGCCGAAGTGGTTAAGAAGCAGTACGATAAGGCGATCCAGAAGCACATGAAGATACAGGGTAAAGAAACCCGGAGAAGGATGAAACAAACCCAAAAGGAATCGAAGGACTACAACAACAAAGTGATAGGGAAGTAAAGCCTATTTATTCAAGATGATCCGTATGGTGGTGCCCTGGTCAACGACCGAATTCTTCACAAAGATCTTCCCTTTATGGTATTCCTTGATGATCCTTCGGGAGAGGGTAAGACCCAGGCCCCACCCTCTCTTTTTACTGGTATAACCAGGGTGGAAGATGGTCTTGAACTGGGAACGGGGGATGCCTTTTCCGGTATCGGTGACATCGATGATCACCAACTTTTTCTCTTCCATGATGTCGATCGTAATGCTTCCATTGCCAACCATGGCATCTGTCGAATTTTTACACAGGTTTTCGATGACCCATTCGAAAAGGCCCGGGTTCAGGGGAACGATAATGGCTTCGTCGTGGGGAGTGTTGATGGTGAAAGAGACTTTTTTGGAGGTCCTGGGTTTGAGATAGTCGACGGTTTCCCTGATCACCCTCACCACATTGTCTTCCTTCAGGGAAGGAGAAGATCCGATCTTTGAAAAACGGTCGGCAATGGTCCCAAGTCGTTTGGTGTCTTTTTCCAGTTCCCCCACCATGTCATTATTCTCATCATTCATTTTCATCAATTCCACCCATGCCATGATAGAAGAGATGGGAGTCCCCAGCTGGTGTGCGGTTTCTTTGGCCATTCCCACCCATACCTGGTTCTGTTCCGACCGCCGGGCCGTACTGAACAACATATAGGCGATAAAAAGGAAGAGGGCGATCACCCCAAGCTGGAACAGCGGATAAAATTTCAGCTGAGTGAGCAGGTAGGAACTCTTGTAAAAGATGATGTTGCTGCCTATCCCTTCCAGGTTAAGGGCAATGGGTGTATTTTCGGCAGCCATGGAAGTCAGGGTCTTCCTCACAAAATTGGTATCCCTCATCTGCAGGGAATCCATATTTCCGTAAGCCAGCACTTTTTTCCAGGTGCTGTCGGTGATGATTACCGGCACCGAGGCCGAATTCTCCACAACTTCTGAAAAGAAGGTCTGAATCAGGTCGTCGAGCACCAGCCTGAGTTCGGAGAAGAGCCGGGAATCCGTATAATAGAAATAGTTTTTATTCCCAGGGAAAAACTCGATGATCAGTGGCGGATAACGGGTAAACTCTTTTTTTAACCTGCCATGAAGATGTTTGACGGTATCTACTTTAAAATCGATATTCCGGGCCGAGATGATCAGATCATTTTCATCGGTAAGAATGACCGGAATGGTCGTATTGTCCTGGATGATCTCTGAAAAGAAGGTGATATCCGTATTGCCCGAGGCTGTTGCCAGTTTCTGGGTGGCCATGGCCAGCTGATGGACCCTTTTCTGTTCTTCAGCTTTCAGCCGTAGGAAGAAATTCTCGGTATAAGCAACAAACCTGGCTTTCCGCTGGATGGCATCGGCCCACATTTTCAGCTTCACGCGTTCCTCACTGGCAATTTTCTGGACCAGAATATTGGTATACCAAAGGGAAATGGTGACGATCAGTACGGCAATGGCAAAAAGTATCCACTTCCAGCGCCGCTTCCGTTCATAAATATTCAAATGGTTAAAAGAGAACAAATCAGGTTCTTTTTATTTTGGTATAAACGTTCGTAAATGGTTTTATTATGACACGTTGCCGGGATTTCCCGAAAACAACTACCAAATAACAAAGAAAAGTAAAGCAAAGCGATTTAGCATTCATTAATTTGTCCAAATTTAAATTCAGATTTTTAATTTGTCCAAATTGTTTTTTTTTGTAGAATAATATCCGGGATAATTTCTGTTCAACTTAAAAGTCTTGCCGGAAACTTCCCGGTTGTTTCACAGACAGGGACTTGGCAATCAGGAAAAACAACCCTCTCTATTTTACTGACACAGGTTTGCTTTGTCACCTTCTTTCCATTTCAACCAATGAACAGCTTGAAAGTCATTACCTCCGGGGAAATATTTTCGAAAATCTTGTTTTTATAGAGTTGATGAAGCATAAGTTGAATCAGACAGGAAACCAGGAATTTTTTTTTTGGCGCGATAAAACCGGAAATGAGGTAGATTTGGTAATAGTGGACGGGGAAAGAGTAACTCCGGTAGAGATCAAGGCTGGAAGGACCTTACTGGATTTTCACTTCAGGGGATTAATGCATTTTTGAAGCTGTCGGGCATCACCGATAATGCCTGCCTGGTTTATGGCGGGGAACTTGAACTCCGCAAATCAGGAATTCAAATTGTACCCTGGTACCTTTCGGAAAAAATTTTCTTGCCAAACAAGGAATAACAGGTATAATCAGATAAATTTCGGCTTTTCGGGGTCTACCGTTTTGTCAGTGTACTGCCTTACGCTGTAACGGGTATCGACAAGCTGTTGTAAGGTATCCATTTAATTATCAATCCATTGAAGCTCCATGGTCATTATTTATGGATGATTTCTTCAGGTTCGTGGGTTCAAATCCTTTACGGAACGGGATCGTTCTTTGGGTGTTGTTCTTTTGATACGCTTCCGGATGCAGATACTTACCTCTTTCGACACCGGTTTTTAATTGTACAGGCTCCACCCGGTGGGTGTTGGCATAGGGATCATTTCTCACTGCAGTGACCTGCCAGCTCACTTCTACATGAGGAATACTGGTTTGAATGGTAAAGCGGTTACCTGAGATCTTGTCTTTAATAATCGCCTGGGCAAAAGTTCCGATGCAGGTGAGCTGGTAACGGAAATCCTTATTGGCGGCTTCAAAATAATCCGGTAGCGAAACGATTGCTATACCATTAGCATCTGTCTGAATATTACCCGAATAAATGTTAAGCATATCAGGGCTTTCTACAAAGCTGTGAACCAGGTATTTGTTTTCCGGGTCAAGGGGATGATCAATTTTAAAGGTACCTCCGCCCTTACTCACATTGCCAATCACATTTAAATCACCGGTCACCGTTACATTTCCTTCAAAAAACCCTGCATGGTTGGCAACACTTCCATTCGAGGCAATGGCATAAATACCGTAGTTTACCATTCCGTTGTTTTCGGCGGCGCCAAACATGGCATAATTGGTGTCAGCCTGCCCGGCATACCCATAAACTCCGATATTTATACTGTCCTGACTTACTGTGCCATAGGCATAACCACCTACACCCGCATTCCATTTTCCCTTGCACATATTTGTTCCATCAACGCCGACACTTACGACTGTAGCCCCTCTTACCTCACCATAAACCGCTTCACAGTAAGCTTGGGGGTTAATGCCTCCGTTGGCAAAACCAAGAACGCCATAGTTGACTAACCTGTTATTTGAAGCAGCTCCATATACCCCGCAATTTCTTATAAAGCTCAAATCTGGATTCCCAACCCCGTCTGCTGTCCCGACCACACCATAGTTGTATTGTCCCATTCTGCTATGGGTTCTTCCCACAACCCCATAATTAAACCACAAAGAACTATCCGCTTCGGCAGAAACACCATAGTTTCTGCCTGTCGTTTGGACATCAGAAAACCCATAGAAATCACCTCCATAATTCCAGGAGACATTACTTCTACCCTGGGCCCTGGCCCAGATACCGGCACTCTTACTTCCTCCGCCATACGCATGTGCAGCAACTCCAAAATGGGTTCCTGTTCCAACGCCATTGGCCGAATTCCAATCTCCCCTTGCTTCGAAAGATCCTCCATATTGTGTGCTGGTATTACCGGTTTTTGAAAGTGCTATTCCCGATACACCATAATTCCAGCCTGAGGTATATGATTCGCCATTCACACCATAACCACATCCCTCTCCCCAGGCATGCCCATATACTCCTCTTCCACCATACCCTGCGGGGATCTCTGCTCCTCCGTGAACTCCAACATTCATCCAACTTTCATTATTTTTAGCAAATGCCAGACCATACACTCCGGATCCTCCCCGGGCAATTCCAAAAATAGTGTTAGAGTTAACGCTAGTATCATACTCTTCAACTTTCAGCGTAGCATCCAGCCAGGTAGTATTGATCCCTACTGAACCATTAGGAAACGCTATATTGTTACCCAATTTGGTCCACAGACATCCGCCATTGCCGGCTTTTTCTGCATACAGGGCATAAGGTACCGACAATAACTGGCTGATACCCATTTCATTCCCGTCAATGGAAATGGCAACAAAAAAGGGTCCGTCTGCCCAATCGATGGAAGCGAAGTTTCCTGAGACCACAATCCCGTTACCGATTTCAAGGTTAACCAGACCATACTGGTTGGTGGTAGTACTATGCGTTTCGCTGTATACGACCGGTCCCGCTGCAGAATCAGTCATTAAACTCACCTGGACCTGGATAGGCTGGTTTGCCAGGATATTTCCATTTGCCACGCGTGTAATTGCTTGGTACTTAATGGCTTGGGGAACCTGAGGAAAGATGCTGAGTGATATGACTGAAAGCATCAATAAAAGGAAAATTCTTTTCATAATAAGTGGGTTATTAATCTAATTAATTGAATGTAAGATTAATGAGTGATAACAAACCGCCTGGTTTCATATATTGTTAATATTGCAAGAATCTGCCAGAAGTAAAAATATCAATGTAATGTACTGATATTCAACATAATAATACACATTGTGATGCGGCGAAGAGAAAGTTGGATTTCAGGAATTGGAACGATCAGATGCCACTCTCAAGACGCCGACCATATTTTACCAGCCCGAATATAAGAATTTTTTTTATTATGCCATCTGTCCAGATAATATTTTTCATCTTTTCTGACAGAAAACAACATGTAATGCAAAGGCATAAAGGAAAAAATGAGTCGATATTGATACCGGATGATCACCTCGTCACCTATTGTCATCCGCCTTCCTCCTCACCGGCATCGTCATACACCTCGCTCCGCCTCCTCCGCGTGAAAGTTCGCTGCCTTCAATAGTGATGACGCATTTTTTGTAATTCTTGATATCAACCTCACCCTTGATCACCGATTTGGCTTTCAGGATATCAAAGCCATGTTTCGACAACTCATCAAGGGTGTAGGAATTACGGGCATAACCGATGACCTTGCCAGGGGATATTGCGAAAAAGTTGGTACCCGAATGCCATTGTTCCCTTTCCTGGGTCCAGTGATCCTCTGTACCCCCGCAAATGACCGGTTCAAGCCCGAAACCCAGTTTATTCATTGCCTTTAAAAGGTTCTCCTCGTTGAAAAGAGAAGTCACCTTCCCATCCTGAACGATGATGTGGACGGTTTGTAATTTCTTGGGCTTCAGGATCACCGGCTCATACACCATGCATTTGTCGTGGTCGAGCATGGTAAACACCATGTCGAGGTGAATGAAGGACTCTGGTTTATAGGGCAGTTCCTGGACCAGTATATGTTTGGTGACTTTCTCCTGCTTGAAATACTCCAGCAGGAAATCGATACCCTGGGTAGTGGTCCGGGCTCCGGTACCGATCAGTAAAACATCTTTCCCGGCTACGATAACATCTCCTCCTTCGATGGTGATCTGTGCTGCCTGGGGTGAATGGATCGGGTTGATGGTGGGAACACCTAAACGGGGATGATGATGGAAGATACTTTCCATAATGATGGATTCTCTTTCCCGCACCACACTGGCCATCTTTGAAATGATGACTTTATTCGAAAGGCACACGGCCGGGTCGCGCATGAAAAAAAAGTTATGCAGCGGCATCAGCTCATACCGGCCTTTGTACAGGAATTTCGTCAGGTTGTCTTTCTCCATCAGCACGCCTTCAATAAGGAGGGTCGACAATTGACCGGCAGGAATATCACAGAGAAAATCACGGACATTACCCGTGTTTTCATTCTGGCAGATTTTCCCGATCAGTTCTTCCCGGATGGACGGAAGTTCGAGAATGTCTTCCAGCAGGTCTTTAACCTCCAGGGTTTCGGTAACCTTCGACAAGACCCCCTGCAACTGGTTATATTCAGCCAGGGCTATGTTCAGGTTAAGGATATCACTATAAAGCGCTCTTTCAGCCGTTTCCGGGGTCATGTTCTCTACCTCCGCACCGGGACTATGAAGAATGACCGATTCCAGTTCACCGGTTTCTGAGCGGATATCTACAGAGAGTTTTTCTGACATAAATGATTTTTTTGCAAAGGTAGACGAACAATCCGGTTCGGAGTGAATTTGCCGCATCGCATCGGCTGAACTGGCTGATAATATATGCGCATTTATACGTTATTGAATGTTGTCAAGAAAGAACGAATAGTAAATTAACCTTATCTTCGGACAGGAAATCTTCAAGCAGAGTACTCGTATGAACATCATCACCATAGGCGACCTGCACGGATCCGATGCCTGGAAGGAGGCTGCCCTGCGTAACTGGGACATGCTTGTCTTCATCGGTGATTATGTGGATTCTTACTTCCTGCTCGATGAACCCATTCTCCGAAACCTTAAGGAGGTGGTGGAATTGAAAAAACTGTTTCCCGACCAGGTGATCCTCCTCTGGGGGAACCATGACCTGGCTTACTTCTATGGAGGACATGAAAGACATTATAGTTCAGGTTTCTGGAAAGTAATGCTCCCTGAATATTATAACATCTTTACTTCAAACCGAAAGTTCTTCCAGGCAGCTTTTCAGCGAAAGAACCATCTGTGGACTCATGCCGGCGTTGTTGGGGAATGGTACGACCGGTATATCCGTGATAAGGTTGAAACCTCGGATGTTGATCTTGCAGATACGCTAAATCGTTTGTTTTCAGAGTATTACGAACCTTTGTATCACGCTGGCCCTATCAGGGGTGGGATGTACGATCATGGTGGCATTTTCTGGGCTCATGCCTCTGAAGTCTTACAAGATCCTTTGCCGGGATACCACCAGATCATAGGTCATACTAAAACAAATAATGGGATTATCCGTCACCTGACACAACGGCCTGATACAAAAATTACCCGGGTCGATTGCCTGGATACGGAAGTGACCTTTTATGAGCTGGAACTTTAGGTGTGATCAATATGTATTTGAAAAATACGATAACATTTATAGCCATTACGCTCAATTTCAGTTATTTGTCCGTTGCCCAACAACCTCAACCCAAACCGGATTCAGCTTCCTTTTATAAATATATTGAATCCTTTTCAGGTCGTCGTAAAGTTACCCGGCTTCTTTATCAGTCAATTTTCAAACCTGTAGAAGCAGGATCAAACCGGCAGGAAGACCGGCAGAAAGCCGATGACAGGATAAGGCAATACCCTGCCAAAGCCTTTGAAGGGAAAATCATCAGAAATATTAATATCGAGACCCTGGACCCATTTGGTTATTCGGTTTCCGACACAAGTATAGTAACGGAGGGTTTTCTGGAAAGGGCCGGTAACCGTTTACACAGAAAGTCGAAGGAGATAACCATACGGAACCTTCTGCTGATCAGGAAAAACAAGGCATTTGATTCGTTGCTGGTGAGGGAATCTGAGCGGTTGATCAGGAGCAGGGGTTACGTACATGAGGTCTCCTTCACCATAAAAGCCACCTCCCCAAATTCTGATTCAGTCGATGTTTTTATCAGGGTACTCGATAACTGGAGCATTCTTCCCATTGTCACTGCCACCCCTGCACGCCTTAATTTCCGGTTGTCCGACAAGAATTTCCTGGGCTTGGGGCATGAATCAAAAAACGGGTATACCTGGTATCCCTCCACAGGTAAAAATGCCTATAACGCCGCTTACCTTGTTCCCAATATCCGCAATACTTACATAAGCGGGATGTTGTTTTATACTACCGATGAAAACAGAAATTTCACCCGTAGTCTTGAAATCGTCCGCCCGTTTTTTTCACCCTTTGCCCGGTGGGCAGCCGGAATCAGCATTTCGCAGGAATTCAGAAGGGATTCAATCCGGGCCCCCGGTTCACATTTTATACAGCAGCGGTTTAAGTTCAATACCCAGGATTACTGGGTCGGCAGGGCGGTGCAGATCTTTAAAGGCAACACAGAAAATGACAGGACCACAAATTTTATTTCAGCCTTCAGGATAATTAAAATCCATTATCTTGAAAAACCGTCAGAACGAATTGATATACTACGTGTTTATTCTGATGAAGAAGACTTCCTGTTGGGCGTTGGAATATCGGCCAGGAAATATGTGCGGGACAAATATGTATTTAAATATGGATTAACGGAAGATGTTCCGGTAGGACGAATCTTCAGCCTGACCGGCGGTTTGCAGAGAAAGTACGGGGAAAACCGTTTGTATCTTGGTGCGCGTTTCTCTTCCGGGAGGTACTTTAAGTGGGGTTATCTCAGCACTGACCTGGAGTATGGAACATTCTTAAAAGCATCAACTACGCAACAGGGAGCCCTGAGGCTGGGTCTGCAGTTTTTTACGGATCTCTTCGAAATTGGCAACTGGAAGTTCAGGCAATTTGTTGAACCACAGCTGACTATTGGATTTGACAGACCATCCTCTGATACACTGACCCTTAATAACAGGTATGGGTTGGATGGGTTTAACAGCCCTGTATTGTCGGGTAGCAGTCGTTTCGTATTTGCCCTGCAAACACAAAGTTATGCTCCTTTTAGCCTGATCGGATTCCGTTTCGGACCTTACCTGAATTACTCCATCGGCATGATAGGAAGAGAAGCCGGCAGATTCAGCAAAAGCAGGCTGTTTTCAGAAATCAGTCTTGGCGTGTTGTTCAGGAATGAAAACCTGATAATCAGCACTTTTCAGATATCCTTCTCTTACTTTCCTGAGATTCCCGGCAATGGCCGGAACCTGATCAAAGTGAACTCTTTTAAAACCGCTGATTTAGGATTCAGGGACGTTGAGATCGGGAAACCCTCCGTCATCAACTTCCAATAACCTATATTTTGATCGCTAACCCTCCCTGGATGATCGATTTTGCAGCTCCTACCTCCATGTAAACCCCGATATTATCGGTAAAATAATACCGTATCCCTACGCTGAATTCGAGACCGAGGGGAATAAGCGCACTAATGGTCAGGTTCCCTAAACTATACGGATCATTGGTATAGTATTCGCTTTTGGAACTATTATATCCTAATCCGAGGCCTGCATACAGGTCTAAATTATCTTCACGGATAAAATGATAATTTCCTCTTACGTTAAAGGCAATGGCATGAAATTTAAACCCGCTTTCATATTTTACAGGATTAAAAGCGGTGTCATAACCTTCATCCTGCCAGGATACCTTGGTCGACACATTATTCACCGATAAGCCGATACCAAAAGACTCGGTGATGCCATATTCGACTTTAACATGGATAGGACCGGTCCCGGTTACCTTGTAATCCAGATAGCTCGAATAAGCTTTGTAAACGGATTTTGTCAGGTTGGGGAATCCATATCCTGCACTGATCACGATATTTCCCTGATCAAACGAACTTCCTCCTTTGCTCTTGCGGCCAGACTTTTTTTTGCGTCTTTTCTTCTTCATCATTTCATTATACGAGTTGAAGTTGACTTGAGTGCTGAACGGATCGGCATTACCAATGCTATACGGCATGGCTAAGGGATTCCCCGCCTCATGTTTTTTTGGTTGCCCCGTTTTTGCATAGGACCCTGTACTGACAACAAAGCAGAACAGAATAAGAATGGTAAAGGTCTTTTTCATTTGATTGGATTTAGGTTGGAAAAGGCAAAACTATTATTATTTACCCGAATATTAATTAGATAATTATCAATTTAGAATGTATCCAAATAGGCCTGGGCGGGTTTCATCCTGGTTCCTTTTCAAACACTTTTCTTAACCTCCACGATCACTGATTTATAGGCCGGTGTTTCACAGCTTTCGCAGGTGTCGTTAATGGAGATCAGCACGTTTGTTTCCGGGTAATACGCCGCAACACAGCCTTGTTTTACCGGGTAGGGAATGGCATAATAACCTTTAAGTTTCCTTTCCTTTTGATCATAAAAACTGGTGATATCAACCGGTTGCTCCGGCGAAATATTTCGGCTGGCCATATCTTCCGGGTTCATGAACAACACCCGTCTTTCATTGCGAATGCCCCTGTAGCGGTCGTTCAGCCCGAAAACGGAGGTGTTGAACTGATCGTGGCTCCTTATCGTCATCAACAAGAGTTCCCCTTCCTGCGGAACCACCTGGTTGACTGGATGGTTGCTGAACTGCGCCTTTGAATCAGTGGTGTTGAAAATACGGTCCCTTAATGGGTTTTCAAGATAAAATCCCTGGGTGGAGGGAGAAATTTTATTGAGGTCGTGGAGTGCCGGAACTGTTTCAGCTATCGTTGTCCGAATGTATTGATTGTCCAGTTCAAATCGCATCCAGTCGCTTTGCTGGTGGTTAGCCAGGACAGCCCTGGCCATTCCGGCTATAATGGAAACCTCACTCCTGATGTTTGACGAAGCCGGAGGAAGACATCCCCTGGAAAAACCGATCTTGCCCAGGGCATCCTCAATGCTTACAGACTGTATACTTCCCAGCTGCCTGTCCTCCTCAGATCTTGACAGGCAAGGCAGGATCAGCGCTTTCTTTCCTGTAATCAGATGACTCCTGTTTAATTTCGTAGAGATCATCACCGTCAGACGGCAGTTTCGCAGGGCTTTTTCAACATAGGCAGTGTCGGGAAGGGAGGAAGCCAGGTTCCCGCCCAGGGAGAACAGCACTTTTGTTTTCCCTTCGGCCATTGATTTGATGGCGGGGATAATACTCATTCCGGGGTGATGGGGGACCTTGATATGGAATCTCTTTTCCAGGGCTTCCAGGAATGATTCCGGTATGCTTTCTCCGGCACCCGCGGTCCTCATTCCCTGAATATTGCTGTGCCCCCGGACCGGACAAAGTCCGGTACCCGGTCTTCCGATATTTCCTCTCAGCAAAAGCAGGTTGATGATTTCCTGTATCGTCTCAACAGCATTGCGGTGGTGAACGATCCCCAGGCACCAGCAGGCAATGACACGCTCAGCATGAACATAGATCCCGGCGGCTTCAAGGATATTTTCTTTACTGACACCACTGGAAGTTACAAGTTCCTCCCAGGGTGTATCCATCACTGTTTGCCTGTACGCTTCAAACCCGCTGCAATGGTTGCGTATAAAAGGGTGATCCAGAATACCCCCTTCGCGATCTTCTTTTTCCAGGATGGCTTTGACGATCCCTCTGATCAGGGCCATATCTCCATTGATGACGGGCTGAAGATATAACCTGGCCAGAACGGTTTGTTTCCCTAAATAGGACATGGCTTTCTTTGGATCGGCAAAACCCATCAGGCTGGCTTCAGGCATGGGATTAACGGCAATGATACGGCATCCCTTCCTCACTGCTTCCTTTAATGAACTGAGCATTCTCGGATGGTTGGAGCCCGGATTATGCCCCAAAAGGAAGATCGATTCCGCTTTTGAAAAATCCTCCAGCAGGATACTGCTTTTTGCAAAACCAAGGCTCAGGGTAAGCGCCTTTCCGGATGGCTCATGACAAAGATTGGCACTGCTGGGCAGGTTATTGGTCCCGAATGACCGGGCCAACAATTGGTACAGGAAAGCCGCTTCATTGGAGGTACGGCCGGAACCATAGAAAATGGCTTCATCGGGATGGCCGAGTGCATTCAGCTCACCGGCAATGACCCGGAAGGCCCCTTCCCAGCTTATCGGTTCGTAATGGGTGGCCTTTTTGTTCAAAATCATAGGTTCCGTCAGCCGTCCCTGTTGTTCCAGCCAGTAACCGGAGGTGAGCAGAAGATCCTTTACCGGCCACTTCCTGAAAAATTCAGGGGTGATCAGCCGGGTCGTAGCTTCTGCACTGACATTTTTAGCCCCGTTCTCACAGAACCCGAAAGAAGACCGGTTCTTATCCGGGTTGGGCCAGGCACAACCCGGACATTCAAATCCATCCAACTGGTTGAGATTGCTGATGAGTTTACGACCCCGCCTGATCCCGGTCTCTTTGAAAAGGTAACTGAGTGAGGACAGAACAGCATCCATTCCTCCGGCAAATGTTTCTGGTTCATCATGGATCATTCCGATGAGGGTTGCCGCCTCCTTTTCCAGGTCGGCGGTTTCCAGTGAACGGACCGAACGGATGATCTCCCTTCCCAGGGATTCCATACCGGCCAGCCGGTCAATCTTTTCCTGGTACCGGCTGATCTCCTTAAAAGTGAAAATGTATTTCGTCAACCCACATGCCACTATCAGGCTAACCAGCGCCGGCACCTGGTAATCAGGAACATCATCCTCCAGAACTGCATCCCGGATAGCCTGGTGGATTTTCACAAAATACTGAATATCAGACGAAAACAATGATTGTTTGTCCGAAATAGGATATAAACTCTTCTTTTTGCGGGCTAGTAAACCATCGGTTAATAAGGAATCCCAAACGAGCCGGTTCAGGGTTTTACCATGTGCAGCCACCAGCGTGAGCGCTTTTTGCAGCGGGATTGCGCCTTCACAAAGCCGCAAACACCATAAGGCTTCATCCATTACAAGAGCTCCGGTCTCAGGGGTATCCAGTACCGTCAGCTGTTTCCAGTCATCATTGATCAACTGGTTGAAAGACGCGTCAAAGAGCAGGGCTCCGGCCAGGGCAAGATGCAATACCTGTTCCGGCAAGGGGTAAACCCGGCCCGAAACAGGATCAACGGTCAGCAGAGAAAATTGCTCAGTAAAGCTCAGATTTGAAGAATTTTGCATGTGGCTTAATCTGATTAACACCCACTCTGGTGTCTGATGTCCGACGTCTGATGTCTGATGTCCGATGTCTGATGTCTGATGTCCCTTGTCAGATTTCTGATGTTTTTTTTGCGAAGAAGAACCCCACTATTAAAGATATCAGAAGCAGGATGGAACCTGCATATGCAATAGCATTCCCGGTCCTGTAAATTCCCGGATCGAACCGGAACTCAACAGAATGGTTCCCGGCCGGGATTTCCATACCTCTCAGAAGATAGTTAACACAGGTAAAAGAAGCCGGTATATTGTCAATTGAAGCCTTCCAGCCTTTGGGATAATAAATTTCAGAAAAAACAGCAAATTGCTTATCCGGTGAAGTTGTTTCATAAATCAGTTGATCGGGCTTGTAGGATTTCAGTAAAATATTTCCCCTGGCTGAATAATTACCGGAAATGGAAAGATCTTTACTGTTTTTCTGCTGTACCACACAAGTGGTTTTCAAGTTAGTCTTACTCAGACTTAATATTTCAGAATCAGCATTTTGTACAATTTTGATATTTCTGACGAACCAAACATTGCCATTGGCTTCCGGGTTATGGAATACAACCGGTTCTTCCCGGGTCGGATAAATGATGTATTTGGTATTCAGCATATTCAATACTCCCAACCTGCCAAAGAGGGCATTCCTTGCCGAATCATTGGTATAGGCAGTGTAAATACCATTGTTGAATTCGTTTATTTCCGAAAACAAGTGGAATTCCATCAACTCATGATATTTCTTCAGTTTTGCACCATGATATCCTCCGATGGATTTATGATAATAGGAGGTTTTGGCATCCTGAAAAGGGCTGGCTGCAATGTTTAATACCCTGTAATCCAGACTGGTATCCCGGAGAATCTGCTCATCAGCTGCGGTTTTCGGCTGAGCATAAAATTTGCTTCTGGGCACAAAACTCTTATTATTCAGGTATCGGAAGGCCACAGGCCAGAGGTCTGATACCAATAAAATGCCGATTGCGACCAAAAGGATTTTTGTATTTATCTTTTTCATGACAAACAGCATCAGGGCAAGTCCCGCCAGGAAAATGAACAGCAACGACCTCCACGCATCTGAAGTGAAGATTGAAATCCTCGCTTTCACCAGGTTATCCATAAATTCGGGCATAATCTGCTGAACGTCATTTTCCGGGTAACCCGATTTCACAAACTGTCCCGTGATCTCTGCCTTTTCACCGATACTGGTGAATGAATTGAGGGTAGTGGGAAGAAGGGCTGAAACCAGGCAGAATCCTCCTGTTACGATAAAAGACAGGATTAACAGCTTTTTCAGATTCAGCGTCCGGGAGAGTATCCGGATTTGGAAAGGTTTCCCTTCCCTGACAGTTCTGATGAGCTTGTCCATAGCCAAAACAGCCAGCAGTGGTATGGTCAGCTCCGCCAGAATATTGATGATGGATACCGCTCTGAATTTGTTATAGCCGGGGAAATAATCAAGAAAAAACGAGCTTAATCCCATGAAATTCTTTCCCCAGGCAAGCATTACCGCCAACAGGGTCCCAATAAACAAAGCCCATTTAGTGGGGTGATCCACAATAAACAATCCCAGAAAGGCAAGCAGGATTACGATAGCACCAATATATACCGGACCAGCGATAAATTCCTGAGGGCCAAAGTAAGAACCGAACTGACCCACCAGTTCTCTTAATTCCGGTTTTACCTCATTCAGTGCACTTTTGTTACTGGAAATGGGAGCGCTGGAACTGCCTCCCTTGAAGTTGGGGATCAGAAACGAAAAAGTCTCACTCACTCCATAGCTGTATTGAACCGCATAATCTTTGTCGAGGCCGGAAGTTGCTTTGAATGAGTTCGACTTTCCTGAAACATCAATGGTTAGCTCCGTTTTTCCCCGGGTAGTATACTGGCTGTATTCATAAGTGCAGAGGATGCTGCCTGCATTGGGAAGAACTGCGATTGCAGTCGCTCCCATAAAAATCGCAATACCCACAATAAAAGATTTTAGTTGCTTTTCTCTGACCTTCTGAATAAAATAGGCTATAAAAACCAGTAAAAACAACATCAGACCATAATAGGTGATCTGCAAGTGATTGGTATTGAGCTCCAAAGCCATGAACAAGGCTGTTACCACAAACCCAAGCCAGTACTTTTTCCGCATCAGCAGGATGATACCCCCCAGCAAAGGAGCCAGGTAGCCAATGGCATTTGCCTTTGAGTTATGACCTACCTCAATGATGATATAGAAATAAGATGAAAAACCATAGGCCAGACTTCCCACCAGGGCAAGCCAGGGACTCACTCCCAGGCAGAGAAGCAAAATGTAAAAACCCAGGAAATACATGAAAACATAACCGGCAGGATTGGGTAAGAACAAGTGAAAGAGTTTATCAGCGAAATCCATCTTGTTTCCCGGATAAAGTGTAGAAATCTGGTAAGCCGGCATCCCCCCGAACATGGAATTCGTCCACAAGGGTTCTTTATGTTCTGTGGCTCTGTAATCAGAGATCTCTTTACTTGCACCCTGGGACTGGGAGATGTCGTGCTGGTTTACCACCCTGCCCGAGAAAAGCGGACTGAACTGAATCAGGGTAATCACTGCGAAGATTAAAACAGCGGCTACATGGACTATGTGTTTCATTATCAAGACATTAATCAGTTATACAAGTCATGATACAAACATAAAAATTGTTTTAATAACAGTTGTTTATTTTTGAAAATAATCAATTATTAATGAACAAGATTCAACTGACCAGGAAGCTTTGGCTGGAATAAATCTTGGTTCTTCACTGTTAATTTTGGGTGGGTAAATTGAAAATAGGATACTTTTACCCGCGATTATTTTACCATACTAATATTGAAGTCATGACGGGAAAAAAGGATCGTAAATCTTCGATGCAACCATTATTATCACCGGAAAAGTATATCCGGACCAAAGCAAGGCAACTGCCGCTATACAAGTGTTTCATCACAGAGAACTGGAAAGAAACCGGAGCTGCCAATATTGTTGTAAGCAGGTGTCAGCCCTCCGGAAATTTTACTGTAGGTTTTTACTATGTCGATCTTTTTTGTTGCGGAGTGAAGGATACTTTGTACCTCTTCAATATTCCGGATTATGAGTTTGAGAACCTGATAAAAAATGATGAAACAGAAGCAATTCTTTTAGAATGCACCTATGAACTGGCGCATAATATTATTTATGGAGCGATTGCTTATGCAGAAGAGTTAGGTCTTAAGCCGCACAAGGACTGGAGTGTTACTCAGTACATCCTGGAGGAAGATACAGAGGATATAGAATTTATTGATATTCAGTTCGGAAGAAAGAACGGGAGGCCGATGCTGATATCTACTTCGGAAGCCCATAAATCGCATGTCATGCGGACACTGGATAAGACCATCGGCAGGGATGCATACGACCTGGTTGAGGGTTTTGAGGGGTTAGGTGTTGATATGGATGATGAGTATGACGATATGGATGATGTAGAAGAAGAAGATGAGGATGATAACGAAACCTTCGATCCGGATGAAGCACCCCGGTTTCTGGATCTGTTCATAGGTGAAATCGTTAATAATTTATGGATATTGTACGATTCACCGGAAAGAAGGGCCGACAAACTGGATACGGTTGATCATATCTATAAAAACGACTATCCTTTAACGACAGATCCGCTCCAGGCTGAACTTTACAATATTACCGGGGAAGAAATTAAGTTGCTGCAGGACCTGTTCAATATCGTGATTGAAGATCCCGAGGCGGCCATTAACCGGTTGGCGCCCCTGGTTAAACAATACCCCCGCAACCCTATTATGCATAACTATTTAATGAAGGCCTGCTTTGAGGTTGGTCGCGACGAACAAGCAACCCAACTGATATTGGAGGGGTATGAAAAATTTCCCGATTACTTGCTTGCCCGCTGTAATTATGCCCATTATCTGATTTCGGAAGAACGTTATGAGGAAGTACCTGCTGTTTTCGGTGGTGTCTTTGATCTTAAATTACTCTATCCTGATCGGAAAACATTTCATGTTTCGGAATTCGAAAATTTTTATGACGTCATCGCACGTTATTACCTTGTGAAAGGACGTATTCGTAACGCCGACCACCTGATTTCCCAGCTAAGAAATATGGACCTGGATACCGCTGATACGCCTTTCCACTCGGTGCTGAAACTATTGTGGCATAAAAAGCTCAGCCTTATGTTCGGCGGTCTGCCTGTGCTTGGTGGGTCCGAAATGGAAGGGTGGAAGCCTGCTTATAAGCACAATATCATTAAAAGGCTGCTTGAGAAAGGCGTGGATATCGATGAGTCTGTCTTGAGGAGCATCCTGGCTTTGCCTTCAGACGAGTGGGTTGCAGATCTCAAACAAGGCGTATTCGAAGCTTTCATCAAGGTTTACACAAACAGGAGTATCCTGTCGGGGGAAGAATGCCCGGAAATCGTAAGTCATGCTTTTTTCCTCATCGGGGAATGCGGCAACCCGGCAGAACTGGATTATCTGCTCGCGATACTCGGGCAGGATTACGAGATCCTTAAACCTTTTTTCGGCGACCTTCTGACGGAAAAGGCATGGATGCCGGTTTACCGGCTGGGACAAGGCAGACTGGAAACCCTGTATGAATTCTGTATCAGCGAATATGAAGCGATAAATAAAAGCCTTGTCTCCCAGGCTTTGGTACAGATAGCCTTGCAGGAACCAACGAAAAAGGAAGAAGTCGCCGGAATATTCAGGCGACTATTCGACTATTACCTGAATTTTGAGGAGTACAGTGAAGATGATCATGAGTTTATTAACGACCTTGCCTGGGATATCACCGACCTGCATGATCCGTCATTCATCCCGGTCCTGAATACCTTCGATGAAAGGAAACTTCTTGATAAAGACATACTTGGTTCCCTCAACGAATTAGTGAAGGATATCAATGATCCATTCTATAAGCCATCCACCTGGCCTGTTCAGAATATCTTTGAGATTTACCGGGATGTGGTGAAGAATTGGAATTAATTATTTGCTCCGCCAGAGTTCGCCACAAGTCATTGATATACAGCGAGTCTCGCGGCAAATGGTTGCGATGGCCTGTTTGCCATCTGGGATATGAACCCGGAGAATGTACCTGAACTCATTCCTGAAAAGGAAATTTATACGAAGTAGTAAGCTGTATAATGCGGGACTGATAAGAGGGCTAGAATGCAAGAAGGCAAGAATGAATTAACCCATTCTGCAGCTATCTATCCATAATGTATTGATGATGAGAATTTTCATTTTTTTAACTTCGCCATTGTGCCACATGGATTTTTTTCTTGGGAGCGGGGAGGAAGGGTAATTAAGTTTGTTGTATATCTCTTCAACTCTCTTACTACGACCAAACTGGCCATTTTGGTATCCTTCATCCGACCTTCATAATAGGTGTTTGTCAGGTGGTACAAAATGATCTTGTCTTCCGGATTGAACATCTCGTTGGGCCATCTCGACAGCTGCCCAACTGACTATAAAGAAGCAACCATGTGGAGAACCGAATCCGGCTGGATGAGCCGGTATTTGTTGGACCATTCCCTGATCTTTTCCAGTTTTATCGATACTGGGGCCATTTTTTTCTTTTAACCCCCAAAAGTATAACCCCTCCACTCCCCAGTCAATCGTGTCCGTCTTTACAATTAACTGGTATTAATTACAACAGACGTCATAACCATCTGTATATCTTTTAGATGCACGATTAACGCGTCCGTCTTTACAATCTGATTATAACGTGCCGTAAGGCTGCTCTGCTTGTTCCGGTCCCACTGCTTTTACCGGTTCTCTTTTACATAGTCCGCATGTGTCTCCCGGGAATTCCTCTGATAGAGATAACCCTTTGTCTTCCTAAATCTTCGCTTGGAACACTTACGCTTGCCTTTATATGATGGCTAAAAATGCAGGGGGTAAATTAAGTTATGAGAAGAACGGAATACTATATACTTGATATAGTGCAATATGCGTATTTATGAAAAAATATTTTGAACAATTGCAAAAAAAAATAATTAATTTTATCGTTGTATAAAAATTATTCTATATTAGTGGTATAAAAATGATTTCTATATTGCAGTGTGTTAATGTTATATTTAAGATTATATAATACAAGTTTCAACTAAATGTAACTTAATATTTATCTTTCAGTATAATAAGCAGGGATTTCCTTATTGAAAATGGTTTTTTATTTAACATATTATAAATCAGTGGTTTTCGTTAAAATTTTATAAAAGGGACGTGTCAATTAGGATTATGCAAAATCGTTAACTGTAGAATTTTGGTGTTATATGGTGAGTAACCATTAGTAAAAGTGAAAATATTAACAGACAGCCTATTCATAAACTTTTATTTTGTTATTAGATAAGGTTAGGATAAAGAAAAAGTTGAAGGTAAACCATTCAGATTGGATTGTAAGAACGTTTTCCACCGACAATCACATCATGATCTTACCATCTTATTATAATAGAAGGCTACCAGTCTATACTGAAAATTGTTAAAATAATCAAGCAACAGCTGACAAATTATATCACTATCGTTTTAATAATAAATAATTCCCTCTTCCCGGAAATGGAGGGGGCCTTCTTTTAAAAACTAATATATTAAAGCTAATAACCAGCGTGTTTACCCATTTATGATGGAAATTCCTGGTTTCACCGGAAGATATTCATTATAATTATCTGACAATTTGAGGATTAACAGATTATATATATCATATATTTCATAAGATTCAGCATGATTTTCAAATGTTTGATTCTTTATGATATTTGTTTTTTAAAAAAAATAGCAAAAACTTAAACCTTTCAACATGAAAACGAAAATTTTACAAACGACATTGTTAACAAAATCGTTTTTAATTCTTTATCTGCTTTTAGCAATGACAGACTCCTGGGCACTTCCCTCTGCTATCCACGATACTTACGTAAATGGTAGTACTGGCAATGACCTATGGAATGGATCTTACCCAACATATCAGGGTGGTACTGTCGGACCAAAAGCTACAATCCAGGCAGCTATCAATGCGGCTGGTTCCGGTTATGTGATTCATGTTGCTGCAGGGACCTATACCGAGCAGCTGAACATTGACAAATCCATTACCATTCAAGGGGCTGGAAGTTCCAATACTCATATTATCTCACCGGCTCCTTCAGGGATGACGATTTATGACAGTTATGGGTCAAAGTCACCTGATGCAAGATATATATCACGCCGGGCTGCCAACATCCCACTGGTCAGGATCGTAGCTTCCAACGTGGTATTTGACGGATTTCATGTTAATATGAACAATCAAATTTTCCTTGACATCAAAGGGAGCTATGCTATAAATTATTGCAAGGGCGTTGGGATCCTCATCGACCATGTAGAGACTACTCCTGGAACCCCGGATGTTTTCACAGGTATACAGGTCATTAACAACCAGGTAGACGGGATGAGTTTCGGTGACCAGGGAGATGCAGTAAAAATCCTGGGAAGTGCTACAGCACTAATATCGAGCAACATAATCTATGACTATGGTGTAGGTGGAATATCTGCCCAAGCCGTTGATCTTCCAATAAGAGCAGCCTACTACCCTAGTGTCACCATAAACGGAAACACTATTTATGGCGGGATTGGCAGCGGCACCAGGGGAAATACAGATTTCCTGGGGATCGGATACTGGAGCGGAGCGACCGGAACGGCCAACCTGAACACAATACTTAATACACCGGATGTATATTCTGACAACACTGCCTGTGGTTCTGCACTCAATGCCTGGACTCCCAGGGCAGTATCTTTTACTAACAATACAGTTATGTTACAGGGTGGCGGCACCGGACTGGGCTGGGGAGGACAATTCTTTGAGTCCTCAAACCTGATACTGTCGGGCAATACAATTGTAAATCAGGAATTTGCAGGGGCAGTATTATATAACCCCATCCTTACCATCAGCGGTAATACCATTCAAAACAATACAGACGGGTTCCTGGTCGACAACCAGACTTCCGGCAGCGTTACCATGACTAACAACAGTTTCACCGGGACCGCTACCGGACATTATGCAGTGAAGGTAGGCGGCGAAGCAGGTACTCCGAGCGGAACAACCTATGGTGCCTGGAACGGGCTTTCCACCGTCATAGTAAATGCCCATGGCAACTGGTGGGGCGATGCAAGCGGGGCAAAGCAAACATCTACCAATCCAAGTGGAACCGGGAGCGAAGTAACAGATCTCGTTTCTTATGTTCCCTGGCTTGGCCTTGTCCCAGGATCAGTTCCCATGACATATGTAACTAATAATGAAGGCAGTATCGCGGATGTCATTGCTATTGCTCAAGACGGGGATAGAATAGAAATCAGAGCAGGTAGTTATACTGAAACGATAACTGTTAATAAACATGTAACCCTTGCTCCCGGTGCAAGCCCCGGCTGCGTTGATGTTACAGGCGATTTTACCCTCATTTCCGGTAGTACACTGGAAATGGAAGTTAATGGAACTACTGCCTGTACGCAGTATGATAAAATCACTGTAAGCGGGACAGTAACTCTCGGTGGTGCTACACTGTCTCTTCCGGTGGGTTATATTCCATTGGTTGGCGACTATTATACTCTTATAGATGGATCAAGCGCTATTGTTGGTCAATTTGCACAAGGAACTTCCATAACTGTCGGCAGTTATGTCTTCTCCATTAATTATGCAGGAGGTGGTGATGGATTTGACGTGGTTGTGACTATGACTGGCTGCGTACCAGGGTTGGTCCATAATACAAGCTTAGGCACCAGCTATTGTTTTATCCAGGATGCCATAAACCATGCCAGCCCGGGAAATACAATTACAGTTGACAACGGGACCTTTAATGAACATGTAATCATTAACAAAGCCAACCTGACCTTAAAAAACACTACTTCTGCCACACCGGTAATAAATGGTGCAGGAACGGGAACAGTTGTTACCATAACAGCTAATGGGGTGACCTTTGACGGATTCAACGTTCAAAATTCCGGATCCAATCCCGCCGCTGATGCCGGTGTTAAACTTGACAATATTACAGGATGTACAGTTATAAGAAATACTGTGACAGGAAACGCCAATGGAATTGTCGAACTGACTGGTTCCGGCAACTTCATGTCAAGCAATACCGTTAACACTAATACTTATTATGGTATTGCCATTGTTGCAGGAATCGGCAATACTATCAACCTGAACACTATTTCGGGTAATGGACTTGATGCCATTGCACTGGATAACGCATCTGTAGGAGGAGGACCTGTTACCATGGGTTCAACAGGTAACTTCATCAGAGGCAATAATATCACCAGTAATCGTGATGGTATATTCCTGGGAGAGAACTGTGATAACAACCAGATTACAAACACAAACCAGATTAACTCTGCTACAGGCACTGGTGTAAATCTCTGGAGAAGTGACGGGCAGACGATCACCGACAATGTAATCCAAAGTGCCAGCATCGGCATCCGGCTGTTAGGCTCTTCAAACAATACTATTACAGGTAACACGGTTACATCTAATGGTGTCGGAGTAAAAATCGATCCAAGCTGGCAAAGTGGTGTTTGGTACCAATGCCTCAATAATACTATCAGCCAAAATAACATGTCCGGTAATACTAACTTTGGTATGCAGGCTGATAATGTTCAGCAGGTCGGAGATATAAATGCTGTTCAAAACTGGTGGGGAGCTGCAAGCGGACCATACAACACTCCTAACAATACCTGCGGAACAGGGAATTCTGTTACCGCCAATATAAACTTCATGCCCTGGTGGACAACATCCACTGGTGGTTCCGGATTGCTTGGTGTTAACAACACCACACTTGGCAGATACTATTGCAAAATCCAGGATGCCATTGACGGTGCCAACCCGGGAAATACAATTACAGTTGACAATGGGACCTTTAATGAACATATAATCATTAACAAAGCCAACCTGACTGTGAAAAACACCACTTCTGCCACACCGGTAATAAATGGTTCAGGAACGGGAACAGTTGTTGCTATAACAGCTAATGGGGTGACTTTTGAAGGATTCAACGTTCAAAATTCCGGAAACACCCAAATTGATGTAGGCATCCTTCTCGGAACAGTCACTGGTCCTGGTACAGGTACCGGAGTTACTGGTTGTACAGTTCAGAATAATACACTTACAACTAATGTTCAGGGAATCGTATTAGCATTTAGCTCGACAAATACAATCAAGTCTAACACCTTAACGGCCAATGGCACTAACCCTGGTTTTGGTATCTTGTTGGGTGCATCTTCCAGCAATACTATTGAATCAAATATCATTTCTAATGAAGTTGCCAGTGGTATTTACTTAGATAATGAATCTGTATTTGGTGGTTCATCACCTTATTCCTTAGGATCAACAAGCAATACCATCAATTTGAATACGATTAACAACACTACTAGTGGGGAATCGCTTAATCTTGGAGAAATCTGTAATTCGAACATTGTCACAACGAATACTATTGACGGTGGATCCTATGGAATTCATATCTGGAAGTCCAATCTTCAAACGATTACAGGCAATATCATCCATAATTGTACGATCCAACCCGGTCCTGGAAAATCTGCTGTAGCTATTCGGTTAAGGAATGCTCAGAACAATAACATCACTGACAACACGATAACCTTAAATATGAAAGGGTTTGAAATAGTTGCCAATGAAGCACCTTATTGTACCGGTAACACTATTCATCAAAACAATATCTCATCTAATGGGTCTGGCATGGATGCTTCCCCATCACTCGGAAACTATATTGTTGATGCCACCAATAATTATTGGGGAGCTGCAAGCGGACCATACAACACTCCTAACAATACCTGCGGAACAGGGAATTCTGTTACCGCCTATGTAAACTTCATGCCCTGGTGGACAACATCCACTGGTGGTTCCGGATTGCTTGGTGTTAACAACACCACACTTGGCCGGTACTATTGCGAAATCCAGGATGCTATTAATGATGCCATTACTGGCGATGTGATCAAAATAGCTGGAGGAACCTATTTATTATCCGTTGACGCAACCGGCGGAAAAAACATTACGCTATCCCCGGGTTCAAGCCCGGCCTGTGTCACAATTTCAGGCCTAGCTATAGACGCCGGTGATGTCCTTGACATGGAAGTGAATGGAACCACGGCCTGCGATGATTACGACAAATTTATTGTCAACGGAGATGTTTCCCTCGGTGGTGCTTCGTTAAATTTTATCCTGGGTTATGCACCAAGCAGCAGCGATGTGTATACAATATTAGACAAAACTACACCAGGTGCAATTACAGGTACTTTTTCAGGTTTAGCTGAGGGTGCTTTTTTCACTGCTGATTTTAGTTCAATTACCTATAGTTTCAAAATATCCTATGTTGGAGGTGATGGTAATGATGTAGTGATTACTTACTACAATGAAGCAACAGCACTGTCATGGCTTCAGGCCAACACCATACTTAGCTCAGTTTCTGGGACGATTGCCGACATGACAGCTACTTTCCCGGCAAGCATACCTCCTGTGATCATTGCAGCGCCTTATCAAATCAACTCACGGATAACCCTGGGTGGTGATGCTATACCGACCGGCAGCACACTGGATATCCAGGTCACGATAGATGGCGCCGGACCTTTTCCTTACGTGACAGGCGCATCGATTCCATCCAGCCCGTTCTGGGTCACCGATCTGTTTACCCCGGCTGCAACACCGGCAGACTTTGACGCTGGTTATGGCGGTCATGTCGAGATTTACTCAATCACCATCAACAGTGCTGGTGGCAATCCGCTGGCGCTTAATGGTACAGCGTTAATTGAATCGATTATCTCTAAGAATGGGTTCTCAACAAACACAGTACTGGATGACATCAGCCTGACCTTCACAATTCCCCCGGATGAAGCAGCCGCCCTTGCATGGCTTCAGGCCAACACCATACTTAGCTCAGTTTCTGGGACGATTGCCGACATGACAGCTACTTTCCCGGCAAGCATACCTCCTGTGATCGTTTCAGCGCCTTATCAAATCAACTCACGGATAACCCTGGGTGGTGATGCTATACCGACCGGCAGCACACTGGATATCCAGGT
>JAPLDE010000210.1:0-6050 GCA_026391855.1 Bacteroidota bacterium
CCCAAAAACCCCACTAATACCATGTTTACCAGGCATTTACATCAATATTTACAATGTAACAGCGATCCAGTTATCCAGTTATCCAGTGTACCAGTGTACCGGTGTACCAGTATACCTGTGTACCAGTTAATTAATTTCTTCCCTTCAACCTTTCCTTTTACCTTTTGCCTTCTGCCTTCTGCCTTCTATTCCTCCACCACAATCTTCTTCACCAGGCACTTCTTCCCACTCCTTACAGAAACCACGTAAGTGCCTGATTTCAGGAAAGACAGGTCAATTTTCCGATCCGATTGTATCAGCGTTTGATGAAATTCTTCTGTAAAAACTTTCTGGCCCTGGAGGTTAAAGAGATCCAACACAACATCTTCTCCCAAAAACCCCACTAATACCATGTTTACCAATCTATTACAAGGGTTAGGGTAAAAGGTGACATCACCTTTAATGGGATCCATTTGCAATATGGAAACCAACGTTCCGGTATATTTATAAATACCTGTATTCGTGGGTGTTGGAAGAGTGGTATAACCCGCTGCCCAACCCGTAAAGTTGTTTAACCAGCCGGTACACAATAAGTTTGTACCTTCCAGTGAATCGAAAGCCGTCCAGGTATGGCCTCCATCAAAGCTATAAGTACAGCCGGCATAAGTTCCTGTTCCAACACTAATGCAGGTATTGGTTGTACCCGGTACCCAGGCAAAATCATAACGATAAAAGGGACCTGCCGGACTTACAAGGGTCCAATTGATTCCCCCGTCAAATGTTTCATAAAAATTATAATTATCTTCAAATTTTTTAAAAATGCCATGGTAAATATTCTGAAAATAAACGGTATGATTCATGTATGTTGAAAAACAATATGGTGTCGTTAATACTGACCAATGAAAACCGTAGTCAACTGATTTGTATAACCTTCCCACACTTGTGGGTATGAAGATATTACTATCTACAGCGGAAAATGTAATAGTATATTCACCATCCGAAGAAGGCCATGGCAAAGGAATATTAACAGAATCCACCCTCGACCAGGTATCCCCTCCATTAAGAGTTGTATAAAAGCCAAAATACCCACCAAGTTGATCACCGAGGAGAAATCCCTTATCGGAATTCCAGAAATACAAATTATATATTGGGGATTGTAGGGTAATGGAATTCAGTTGTTCTTGCCAGTTTTGGCCGCCATCAATGGTTTTTAATAGAAAAAAATTTGAACCCGGACTTTTTAAAATTACCCAAACGGTATCATAACTAAGCGCAAAAAGGCGAAAAATAGAGTTACCGTCATAACCTGAAATAATTCCTGGAATCCAGGTAACCCCTCCATTATTGGTCCTTGAATATCTGGGTTGGGAAGTTCCATAAGTAACAGCTGTCCAAACAATATTTTCACTCACAATAGAGATGGATCGTGTCCCCAGGCTGGCTTGTTCATAACCCAAGCCTTGCTGAACCCATTGAGCCATTTCTTGAAAGCTGAAGCAAAGAAGGGCTGCTAAAATTATTGCTTTTTTCATATACATTATTTATTCAAAGATACGTACTTTCAAATAAGATTACACTAATATTAATGAATGCCTGCTTTTAACCAGTGTATCTCATGGAAAAAAGATACACTGGCTTAGGAATGATCAAAGAAAATTCTAAAATATTTAGAGGGTTACAATTTTTTTATTTATTTGTTCATGATTTCCAGACTGGTCAATGGATTCAACTTTGACAACATACAAGCCTTGGCTCAATGTGTTGACGAGAGTATTTAATTTTAGAGTTTCAGAACCCTTAACTGTTAGTTCATTTTGATATTCAATATCTCCCAATGCGTTGTAAATTCTTATGAAAATAGTAGAGATTTCAGGTGTGTTGATAATAATTTCCGCATCTGATAAGTGAACCCATGGATTAGGCTTAATTATTATATCAAATTTTGAAATATCAGGTTTAATATTTCCATTAATATCTTCGCCTTTTTTCATTGGAGGCGCTTCATATGCTCCAATATCTATGGTAACATCGATTATTCTTATATTGCCTTGAAAATCAAAAGCATATGGAAATCCCCAATAAGAATCAAATGTATTAACAATACCATATGGAAATTCAAGCAAGTTGCTCCCCCTATTATAACATGGAGAAGAATTAGGAATGCTATAATCCGGTGGATTATACCCAGGAAAGTTATCTATATTAGTAAGAGTTGGAGGTGGACCATTCCAACCACAATCATTCCAGGCATAACCTGAGGATAACCATGTGTTTGTGTTCCAACCTTCCATATCGCAATAATCGAATTGAGGCTGGCATAAAGGTCCTTGGCACCAGAATTGATTAGAACCAACAAAAGACTGATTACCATAAATGATAGTGTTGAAAAAGAAAGGGTTTACTGGTTGTTCAATATTTAAAATATACCAAGAACAACAGGCCACACCTCCTCCATCTCCCTGAGCGAAATTATTCGCAATGGTTGAGTTGATGCAATAAAACGTTTGGTTGGTATAAATACCTCCTCCAAGACCCCCAATGGGACCTAAAAGAGCTCGGTTGTTAACAATTAACAATTGTTCAAAATAGTGCTCCAAAGTAGTAGGACAAGCTGATAAAGTGTTATAACCACACTTATTATATATTCCCCCACCATTGTCCGCCCTGTTATCTGAGATTCGAAGGTCTTTTAAATCATTCTTGCATGCTGTTCAACATAAATACCGCCTCCATCCACATCCGACCAATTATCAGATATTGTTCCTGAACAATAGTATAAATCAAGGTATTGTTCAAGTGAAGTATTAACTATTGAACTACTGATAAAAATACCACCACCATAACTATTCGCGCGATTATCAATCACATCGATTTCTTCCCAGACATGTTCTCTTTTGTCATAAAATCCATTATTACAGTCTGAACAATGGATATCATCAATAATACCATCGACGAGAAAGACTCCACCACCGGAAAATGAGGCATGATTTGTTAAAATGAGGTTTTTACTGAACCTTGTTTTTGCTTGTGAAATATAAAGACCTCCTCCATGGGCAGCAGCAGTATTGTGTCTGATAATACTTTTTTCGATTACAACATAAGACCGGTCAATACATGCACCACCTCCAACCAAATTAACGATATTATCAAATATTTCTGTACTATAAATGGTTAAACATGGAGTCTCTATATTAAATGGTGGACAAGTTGGATTTGCATATTGTCGACTTTGCTCAACAACAAAACCACCACCTGAAGCTGCTTGATTATCATGGATATGACAGTTACTAATTACGCAAGGCTGCATACAATTCCAATTATCACAATGATTCACCTGATCGTAATAATAAAGGCTGGTCGGGTAATAAGCAATTGCTCCTCCGGCACTATAGGCAAAATTATTATAGAATGTCAGGTTATCCAGTGTTGGGGCCACCCAGCCCTCCATTAGAATTCCCCCTCCGTTGCCTTGTGATAAAGAACCGTTTATAATATTAAAATTACTTATTACTGTGGCGTTTGTAATTTGATTTACTAATGTACTGGTCATATAAATTACTCTATCAGTATTTGAGCTTCCATCAATGGTCGGCAGATTCCCTAATAGATCAGGCTGACCAATTAATTGGATATTATCAACCTGTGGCCAATCAATATTTTCAAAGTAAACGCCATCATTAATTACATATATAATTGAACCGGGTGGTACGCTGTTGAGAGCTAGCTGAATATTATCCCATGGACATGATTGCGTACCCGATCCGGGTGAGTTACAGCCTGGTGGGAGGATTGTTTGCACATAGTAGGTCCCCTGACTATATGTAAAAGAAAGCAACATAGTCAATATTATAAGTTGCAGTAGAACAAGATATTTATTCATATTAGATAATTTTAATTGAATTGATTTAAAGTCTTCAGGAAAGGGTAATTATTTGCTATGGTATCAGAAAATTACTGGTAGGAGGTGGCCCCCTGCTTCTAATATTACCAAACCAGAGATTGTTGATGGTGACCTGATTCTCTCTCTCTACAGAATAATGCATTTCAGCACACAAACAATGTTGTTTCGGGATGTATTTGGGAGAATGAATGATGGTATTCCCGGACATGTTGATAATACTGACTTTGTTGAAGGAAATGCCAAAAATGGAGAGTAGCAGGCAGAGGAAAGTGTAGTATAAGTTAATTGCAAAAGGATGAAAATATCCCATTTATATTGAAAAATAAGTTATCAACAATGCAGGAACCTGTATATAAAACCGGATTGGGCAGGCTTAATTATTTGAATGGTATATTCTTCTTACCTTTGAACTCACAGAGTAAAATAGACATGGTTGTTAAGCTGAGCGTCGTCATCATCACTTTTAATGAAGAAAGAAATATTCTCCGCTGCCTGGATTCGTTGGAGGGTGTGGCCGATGAAATTATTGTAGTTGATTCATTTTCAACCGATAAGACACAGGAATATTGTCTTTTTAAGGGAGCCTGTTTTGTTCAGCATATTTGGCCCGGATACGGGGCTCAGAAGAATTACGGGAATGACCTGGCTTCCAACGACTGGATTCTGTCTATCGATGCAGATGAAGCTTTGTCTGTAGAACTGAAAAAGGCGATACTCGATTTTAAGGCTCATCCAACGCATGAAGCCTGGTCGGTGAACCGGCTGACCAGCTACCGCGGCCACTGGATACGGCATTGCGGCTGGTACCCCGATCGTAAGATACGCTTGTTCGATCGCCGCAAGGCACGTTGGGACCTGGAGCTGGTCCATGAAAACCTGAAGCTTGATCCCGGCACCGGCATTGGTCATCTGAAAGGGAACATGTTGCATTATTCCTATCATACCCGTGAAGATCAGCTCCGTCAGATGGAAAGCTTTACCTCCCTGGCTGCCCGGCAGTATTTTAAAAGGGGAAAGAAGGCCGGCTGGCTGAAAGCGGCATTCAGCGGTCCGGTCCGTTTTATCCGGGATTATTTGGTGAAAGGCGGGATACTCGACGGCTACTGGGGTTTTGTAGTATGCTGGTATTCAGCCAGAACCGCTTGTTTGAAATACAATAAACTAAGAAAACACTGGCGTGAAGCCGACTGATATCCTGATCATCCGTCAAACCGCTTCCCCTGAGGCGGTGATCACTGTCCCTCCTGCAGTTCAACCGGATGAACGGATGAAAGCCCTGATACTGCCGGAAAAATTCAACCTGGTCTTATATCCTGTTGAAGACGGCAATCCAAGAGAGTGGGGGATGCAGCATTATATCGAACTGGCAAAAAGACTGCCTTCTTCCGTTTTTACCGTTTTTGTGACCGGGAACAGGCGGGAAAGCCAGGAGATCAGGAGCAGCGGTATATTCGCTCTTCCGCAGATATACGACCTCAGCGGCCGTCTCAGCCGGGACGAATTGATCAGCTTTATCAGGGAAGCCGACGGGCTGGTCTCTTCAAGTAAAGAGGTTCTGCAGCTGGCGGCTGCCATGGGAAAGATTACCATCGGGCTTTGCCCGTCCCTGCCATCGCTTCATCCGCTAACCTGGCCTTCTTTGGGACCTACTGCTTACCTCCTGGTTAAACAGGGTGATTGCACCGATTGCCTGAATGACGGGCCCTGTCGTTGTATGGAAAGCATTGAACCGGAGTTGGTGGAGGAAATTCTGCTGAAGGAACTTTCTTCCCTGCCTTTACGTAGGAATATAAATCCGGGAATTCACCAATAAACCGAATTATGGCTATACCCGTTGCTGTTTCCTCCGACTGGCTCACCATTGTCAACCCAAATGCGGGCCTGAAAAAGGCAGCCAGGGATTGGAAAAACATCTCCTATCTCCTGAAACGAAATGACATCAGGTATTTCAGCGTATTCACCGAGCGAAGGCTCCATGCCATCACGCTTACCAGGGAGTTGCTTAAAAAGGGGTACAGGAAGATACTGGTCGTTGGCGGGGACGGCACCCTGAACGAGGTGGTGAACGGCATTTTCACCCAGAACGATGTGAACCCCCGCGATCTCACCCTGGCCATGATCCCGGTGGGGACCGGCAACGACTGGTGTCGCATGTACAACATTCCCTTCA
>JAPLDE010000210.1:6083-9726 GCA_026391855.1 Bacteroidota bacterium
ACCTACAGGGAAGCGGTGGAGGTGATGATCAGCGGGAATACCTTTATCCAGGATATCGGTATGGTTTCCTACCGCATGGATGGACACAGGGAAGAGCGCTACCTGATCAATATGGCCGGTATGGGATACGACGCCATGGTGGCTGAGAAAACAAACCGTATGAAGGACAAAGGCCATGGCGGACCGCTGGTTTACCTGTTTAATATCTTTTCCAGCCTGCTGAATTTTAAGATCACCAATACCCGGCTGTGGATTGACGGGATCGTACAGACCCATAAGGTATTCAGCATGAATGTAGGGATCTGCCAGTTCAACGGGGCCGGTATGAAGCAGCTTCCCCGGGCTGTACCGGATGACGGGCTGTTTGATGTTACCGTCATCCGCCGGATCAGCCGGTTTACCGTGATAAAGAGCGTGAAAAAACTCTACGACGGATCTTTTATCAAACTACCCCAGGTGCTGACATACACCGGAAAAAGTATAAAGGTGATATCGATACCACCGATTTACCTGGAAGTTGACGGTGAATCCCTGGGTCATTCTCCCCTGGAATTCAACATCCTTCCCCGCGCCATCAGGGTAGTCGTCGGAGAAGGGTTTTCGGAAAACGGGTTTAACCCTAATAGGGTCTTACCCTGATAGGATTTTTCGCAACTTCAGGGCGTATTATCTTATGAATTTCCCTGAAGTAAGTGTCTTACCGTTTGCCATTATCCTAACCAGCATCATCCCTCCCGGAAAACCCGAAACATCAATCCGGAACTCCTTTTGATTGTTTTCCAAGGTATTATGATAAACCTGCCTACCCATCATATCAACCACCTCCAGGGTCATCTGCCGGGGATAAGTGTACCAGGTGGTCTGAACCCCCATACCTGCCGTGGTCGACCAGGAAGAATAAAAATCTGGTAACGTGATGTTTATGTATTCCGTAGCCGGATTTGGCGAAATCTTCAGTTTCCCTTGTTCCGGATGTAAAAGGGGTTGCTGAACATCCACTATTAAGTCGCAATCCAGATCAATGGTATCGGCATACACAACATTAGGGCACAGGCTGTCATAGTAATAGACCTTTGTATCAAGGCTATCGTATTCAAGGTCGAAGGTCAGTTTGTACATATACATCTGCCAGTTGGAAAAATGATGGCCGGCTATCAATAAAATTTTATTGTCACTGGTAATAACACTATTTGCTATTGTTTCTTCATTTAGTATTAACTCCTTTTCTTTTAATAGGTTACCAAATGTATCTCTTTTTGAAATAACCACATGGTTGACATTACTAAGGTCAGTGTATCTGTATGAGGTTACCAATTCATTATCTGATATTTGATTTATTGTACCCGCAACGCCAGATGACATCTGATTATTCACTAATTAATGATGTTCGAGGGGGTTGCCCATTGAGTTACTTTTAATTATTGATGGAGCAATAAAATTGCCTGGGTTAACATTATATCGTACACCAGATGAATAGATATTTCCATTATTGCTTTCTTCAGATTTAATAGCGTAACCAGTAAAGGAATTGGTATTATATGTCCATGGTTTAGCCCATATTTCATTACCATTTTGATCAATTTTGATCAATAATGGTTCAAGCCAAAATAAATTTGGCACGAGTGTATCCTCATAATCAGTCATTCCAGAAACAAGAAATGAACCATCTGTCGTAACGATCAGGTGATTAGGAAACTGATTTTTCATTTTAGGGTCGTTCTGACAATATACTTTTTGCCAGATGGTACTACCATTTTGGTTTAAATAAAACAGCCAAACCCTTTCATTTACAATATCATAGCCAAAGCAACTTACCAGTATGAGATAATTTCCATTTAATAATTGTACCAAAAATACACCTACATCAACATCGTTCGGAACATTATATATTTTACACCACTCTTTTTCCCCACAAGCGTTACTCTTTAATATAAAAACATCACCCAGCAAATCATATTTAGCAGTTGTACCAGTAGAAATTATACCATTATCTTGAGTGAGAAATGAATCAGAAAATCCAGTTTTGTAAGATAAGTTACCTACTTTTCTATACCATAAAACATTCCCGTTAACATCAGATTTTAAAATAATTCCCATTATTGACGATGAACCATTGATGATTTTACCGGTAATAATATAAGATTTATCAATGTATTCATCAACATCTAGACCATAACTTCCAGGTGAAAAATTAAATATTTTTGGCCAGATTTGAGCCTGGCTGGTTAAGACAGGTAAGAATAATAGGATCAGAATAATATGAAATTGAAATTTCTGAAGCATTGAAACTGTTTAACTTATTTAGCGTAAAATTAATCAATCCTCATCAAATATATTGAATATTAATCCTGAATGTCAAGGATCTCATACTCATTTTCCAACTTATCAAAAAAAAACCTGAAATCATTGATTTCTTTGGATTAGCGTATTAACCCTGTCAGGGTCCTACCCTGACAGGGTTTTTCGCTGCATCGAAGTCGGTCCCACCCTGTTTTTTCCGTTCTTTGCCACAAAATTGAACCTTGAGCAAGGAAAAAGACTACGAAAGGAGGAGGGAAGTCCCCTCTTCTTCAGGAATGATGCGGTCAATCCTGAGGGAAACCGTTCCGTCTTCCCTGAGAACGGCGCGCTGGCTGTTAAGCATCATGATCCCGGTCTCCCTGCTGGTAACCCTGCTGGGCTATTCGGGCGTACTGGGGTTTATCAGCCAGTATCTTAATCCTTTCTTTCATTTCCTGGGACTTTCCGGGCAGTCTGCCTTTGTTTTCCTTACAGGTATCTTTCTGAACATCTATTCGGCCATAGCCGTGATGACCAGTCTTCCGCTCACGATGAGGGAAATGACCATACTGGCGCTGATGTGCCTGATCTCTCACAACCTGATCGTTGAGATCCTTATTCTGAAGAAAACCGGGTCGCGCCCGTTGGAAATGATCCTGATCAGGCTTGGATCGAGCGTATTGGGCGCTGTGATGCTGAACTACCTGATGCCACCCGATTTTCACCTGGTCAATTCACTGAACGAAAGCACAGCAGGGCATGGTGAACTGGTCCCCCTGCTGAAAACCTGGCTCATCAATACTTCCATATTGTCGGTAAAGGTCATTGTCCTGCTCACCGGGCTGATGATATTGCAGAAAGTGCTGGAAGACTATGGTATCCTGGAGATCATGTCGAAAACCTTATCACCGGTGTTAAGGGTAATGGGGTTACCCCGGCAGGGATCATTTCTCTGGATAGTGGCTAACGTAGTAGGACTGGGTTATGGATCTGCCATCATGCTCGATCAGCTCGAAAGGGAACGCATCACCCTGAAACAGAATGATATTGTCAATCATCACATTGCCGTTTGTCACTCGCTGCTGGAAGATACCCTGCTTTTTGTGGCCATAGGGGTATCTGCTTTCTGGATCACATTCCCAAGGTTGTTCCTGGCTATCGTGATCGTTTGGTGTTACCGGTTGATTACCAGGCAGTTTGTACTTGAATAGTGATGTTTTTCCTTTGTGAAATCCTTATTTTTTCCTCCTGTCCTTTGTGTCTGATAAAAGGCTTCCTTTCTGAATTGACGTAAATTGTTAATAATGAGTTTTTTATCTAACCACCAAGGACACGAAGATTGTCACAAAGGATTTCACTAAGG
>JAPLDE010000243.1 GCA_026391855.1 Bacteroidota bacterium
CCATATCCTGTTTAAAATGATATTCCCAGAGTTTCCTTCGGTTTTCTTCCTCTTTTGTGACGATAATGCTGTATACCTGCATATTACCGGTGGTTGATGCCCGGGTACCTGCCAGCAGTATATTTTCAAGGATTTTTTCGTCAATGGTCTCCGGCCTGTACTTCCGGATTGACCTGTGATTGAATAGATTGTCAAGGGTTTGCATAGTTCTCCAGTCTTGGAAGCGCAAAAATAGTCCTTTTAACGGTTTCCGGCTACCGGACCGACCTACAAATAAATTTCAGAAAAAATTTCCATTTTTCCCTTTGAATTCATCTATATGGTAAAATGGTTACAGAACAAATGGGGCACCATTCAAAATTCAGGGCCACGATATTTTTCCTTTTTAATTCATCTATATGTAACATGATTACAGAACAAATGGGGCAACCATTCTATATTAAGGGTCACGATGTATCGTGACCGCAGACCCGTGATTATTCATGGAATGGTCAATATTTTGTAACTATTTGTACCCGAAAACGCGAAAGTTACTTTGGAGCCGTGATCAAAGGTGAAATGGTTTTATCAAAAATTGGTTTTACAGTCCAGGACCTGTGGTTTGAAATTCCGGAACACTACCCAAATGCTTCACTGGGTCCGTTTATAATTATGCCCGATCATATTCATGGGATCATTTCTATTGATACTTTAAATCAGGCTATAGATATGAAAAATCCTAACTACCATAATAAACTGCATCTGTGGTTTAATAAATCCAAATTTACTATTTCAGATTCTGTTTCGGTCATGGTTGGAACCTTCAAAGCAGCAGTTACCCGATGGTGCAACCAAAACGGATACAAATATTTTGCCTGGCATCCTCGGTTTCATGATCGTGTTATTAGGAATAACTATGAATATCAACAGATTGCAAAATATATCGAAAACAACCCCAAAATTTGGCAAATATAATACAACCACTCTTAGTACGGCCACGATATATCGTGGCCCATGCAACCAAAAAAACGATATACCTTGACCTATTGTAACCAAAAATCGTGGCCCATGCAACCAAAATCGATTAATAAAAAACGGCATTAAATAATCATATCCCTATGAAAAAATTAAAATTTATCCTTTTGATAATATTAATCCATTTTTGCCATACATCTGATTGTCAATCTATTTCAGTTCAGGATACTGTACGGGTTGTATTCTACAATACAGAAAACCTGTATGATCCTTTCAACGACAGTTTGACCATGGATGACGATTTTCTGCCGACCCAGCCCAGGGCCTGGGGTTATGGAAGATTCAGGAAAAAGATCATCAGCATTTCAAGGGCCTTGCTGGCGGCAGGACGCTGGAACCCACCGGCTCTCATCGGATTGTGTGAAATAGAGAACCGTTTTGTGCTGAATCAGCTTGTCAGGGAATCACCGCTGCAAAAATTCGGGTATAAGGTCATTCATGAAGACTCCCCTGACCCCCGGGGTGTTGATGTTGCCCTGCTCTACCAGCCATCCCGGGTGAGCATTGTTAATCACCGGGTAATCAGGATGATAAATCCGATGGATTCAACATTCAGAACCCGTGATGTATTGGAGGCAACGGTAGTCCTGTCAAATTGTGACACACTGCATATTTTTGTGAATCACTGGCCCTCCAAATACGGGGGAATCGCTTCAAGCCTGGAGAAAAGAAAGTTCGTTGCTTCCAGGGTCAGGACCGTACTGGATTCGCTGTTCGATCTGAATTCTATGGCAAAAATCCTGATGATGGGTGATTTTAACGATGGTCCCGACCAGGAAGTAATGCTGGAAAACCTGCGGGCAAGGCCGGTAGCGGATACCACCTCCCCTTCCTGCCTGGTTAACCTTATGGGCAACCGCAGATGGAAAACCGGGACACATAAATTCAGGGGAGAATGGTCGGTACTCGATCAGTTTTTAGTATCAAAATCCCTGATGTCAGGGAAGGTTAGTGTTTCCGGAACGGGTGCAACCATCTTTTCAGCAGAATTTTTACTGGAGGAGGATGATGGGTTTACCGGTCATCGTCCTTTTCGTACCTTTGCTGGTCCGAGGTACCTGGGAGGCTTCAGCGATCATCTTCCTATTGTCCTTGATCTGCTGGTCAGACATTAAGAGATGTAAAGGGGTGAAACCATGTGATTTGGATAAATCTTTTTAAGTTTATTGTATAAATCAGAAAAAAGTCACTAATTTTGCGCTCCTTTTTTAAGTACAAAAAACAGTAAACATGTATCTAAACAGCGACATTAAGAAAGATTTCTTCACCGAGTACGGAAAATCCGGAGTTGACACCGGTTCCCCCGAGGGTCAGGTAGCCTTATTTACCTTCAGGATCAAACATCTGACCGAACATCTGAAACGTAACAGGAAGGATGTTTTCACTCAACGTTCCCTTGTACGGTTAGTAGGTAAAAGAAAAAAACTGCTTTCCTACCTCAAAGAAAAAGATATTGAAAGATACAGGGAGATCATTAAAAAGCTAAATATCAGGAAGTAAATACTCACATTTTTACCAATCAGATTGAAAAAAAGGCAATTTTACAATTGCCTTTTTTTGCATTCATTATCAACCCCATATTTTAAACAATGACAAACACAGCAATTACAAAAACATTTCAGATGCCCGACGGAGTTGAGATCTCCATCGAAACCGGACGTCTGGCGAAACAAGCCGACGGGTCGGCAGTCGTAAAAATGGGCGACACCATGATCCTGGCTACCATTGTTTCAAAAAAAGAAGCCGGCGAAAACGTCGATTTTCTGCCTTTATCGGTTGACTACCAGGAGAAATACGCTGCCTTCGGAAGATTCCCGGGCGGATTCTTTAAACGCGAAGCCAGGTTATCTGAACATGAAATAATCATCGCCCGTCTGGTCGACAGGGCCATCCGTCCTCTCTTTCCTAATGATTTCCATGCCGAGATCCAGGTAGCCATCTCCCTGATATCCTCCGACAGGGAAACTGCACCGGTAGCCCTGGCCTGCCTGGCTGCCTCTTCTGCCATTATGGTCTCCGACCTGCCCTTTAATGGCCCCATTTCAGAAGTCCAAATCGGTAGAATCAATGGTCAATACATCATCAACCCTGCCATTTCAAAAATGGGAGAATCCGATATGGAAATTACCGTGGCTGCTTCTGCCGATAATATCTTAATGGTAGAAGGTGAAATGAAGGAAGTGTCTGAAAATGACATGATTGAAGCTATCAAGAAAGCCCATGAGGCCATTAAAATACAATGCCAGGCCCAGGTTGAACTGGCTCAAATGGTAGAAAAAGCTGCTGTAAAAAGAGAATATTGTCATGAAGTCCATGATCCCGAACTGAAGGAAATCATGAAAACCACCCTGTATGACAAGATCTACCATACGGCAAAACAGGGAAATCCCGATAAACATAAGCGGAGAGAAGCTTTTGATGCGATAAGGGAAGAATTTGTAATGACTCTTCCTGAAGAGAAAAGAGAAGAAAAGAAGAACATCATCGACAGATATTATCATGACCTGGAAAAAGAAGCAGTCCGGGCCGCTATCCTGAATGAACGTATCCGCCTGGACGGTCGTAAGATGGATGAGATCCGCCCTATCTGGTGCGAGGTTAATTATCTTCCGGGCGCCCATGGTTCAGCCATTTTCACACGCGGAGAGACCCAATCGCTGACCACTTGTACGATGGGGACCAAGCTTGATGAGCAGATCATCGACGGGGTGGTTTTTGAAGGAAAGAACAATTTCCTTCTCCATTATAATTTCCCGGGATTCTCGACCGGAGAGGTAAAACCCAACAGGGGTCCGGCCCGCCGTGAAATAGGGCATGGTAACCTGGCCATGAGGGCTTTGAAAAATATGCTTCCTACCGGTAAAGATAATCCATATACCATCCGTATTGTCTCCGACATACTGGAATCAAACGGTTCTTCATCAATGGCTACCGTTTGTGCCGGTACACTGGCACTGATGGATACCGGCGTAAAGATAAAAAGACCGGTTTCCGGAATAGCCATGGGGCTTATCACCGACGAAACAACCGGCAAATATGCTGTATTATCAGACATTCTGGGTGATGAAGACCATCTTGGTGATATGGACTTTAAGGTCTGCGGAACGACGGAAGGCATCACAGCCTGCCAGATGGATATCAAGGTCAATGGACTTTCCTATGAAATCCTGGCAGAAGCCTTAGACCAGGCAAAAAGAGGAAGACAACATATCCTTGGAAAGATCCTGGAAACCTTACCCGAACCCCGTGCCGACTATAAACCCAATGTTCCCAGGATCATCCAGATGATCATCGACCGCCAGTTTATCGGTGCGGTTATCGGACCCGGTGGAAAGATCATTCAGGAAATGCAGCGTGAAACCAACTCCACCATCGTAATTGAAGAAGTAGGAGATCATGGAGTTATCGACATTGCTTCCAGCAACCTCGATTCCATTGAGGAAGTTAAAAGACGTATCCTGAAGATAACAGGACGTCCTGAAGTGGGAGAAATCTATAAAGGTGTGGTAAAAGGAATTACCACCTACGGTGCCTTTGTTGAAATTATGCCTGACAGGGATGGTTTGTTACACATCTCTGAGATTGACTGGAAACACATAAAAGATGTAGCATCTATTTTTAAGGTTGGAGATGAAATTGAGGTGAAACTCATTGATATTGACGCAAATGGCAAAATGAAGTTGTCGCGCAAGATCCTTCTTCCCAAACCTGAAGGCTTTGATAATAAGGAGAAATCCTGATCATGTGTAACCAAGTTCCGGCCCATACGTACAAAAACCCCGAGCTAGTTACCAATTCCATTCTATGAGGCAGCTAAAAATTACCAAGCAGGTTACCAACAGAGAGACCGCGTCACTTGACAAATATTTGCAGGAGATCGGCAAGGTCGAACTGATTACGGCAGAAGAGGAGGTCCAGCTGGCCCAGCGCATCAAGATGGGTGACAGGGCTGCTCTGGAGAAGCTTACCAAAGCCAACCTCCGTTTCGTGGTTTCAGTATCTAAACAATATCAGAATCAGGGACTTAGTCTCCCCGACCTGATCAATGAGGGTAATCTTGGCCTGATCAAGGCTGCCCAGCGTTTCGATGAAACCCGGGGATTTAAATTTATTTCATACGCAGTCTGGTGGATCCGCCAGTCCATTCTTCAGGCGCTGGCCGAGCAATCCCGTATTGTAAGATTACCCCTGAATAAGATCGGCGCCATCAATAAGATCAATAAGGCTTACGCTAAACTGGAACAGGAATACGAAAGGGAACCCAATGCTGAAGAGATTGCCACTATGCTGGAGATCAGCGAGCAGGAAGTAAAGGAATCCTTGCGTAACAGCGGCAGACATGTCTCAATGGATGCGCCCCTGGTGCAGGATGAAGACAATACCATGTATGATGTATTGCGCAATGAGGACGGACCTACCCCGGAAAGTGATCTGCTGTATGATTCCCTTCGGAAAGAGATCGACAGGGCAATTTCCACCTTGCCTCCCAGGGAGGCGGATGTCATCCGTTTGTATTTCGGTCTCAACGGAAGCCATCCGATGACATTGGAAGAAATCGGCGAGAAATTCGATCTGACCCGGGAAAGAGTCAGACAGATCAAGGAAAAAGCCATCCGGCGGCTGAAACATACTTCCAGAAGTAAAATTTTGAAAACATATTTAGGGTAAAAAAAGCGGGAAGAACCCGCTTTTTTATTTGAAAATTTGGAAATTTGGAAATGAAATAATCATTTACCCTCATGCAGTCGAAAGAAAAGAACATTATCGTTGAGTTATCCTTTCAGTTTGCCATCGATATTGCTAATTTTTCTAAGCAATTAGAAGAAAAAAAGAGATATGTTATTGCCAATCAAGTGCTTAGATCAGGGACATCTATCGGAGCATCGATTCGTGAGGCACAAAATGCAGAGAGCAAACCTGATTTTATTCATAAAATGAAAATTGCTGCCAAAGAGGCTGATGAAACGGAATATTGGTTATTAATTCTTTCAGAAACTGAAAATCTTCAAAATACTAAGGAGTTGTTAATGAAAGTCAAAGACTTGATATTCATACTTTCAAAAATAATAGGTACCTCAAAACGCTCACTGTAAATTTTACCGACACCATTTCCAAATTTCCAAATTTCCAAATCATCAAATTATCAAATTATCAAATTATGTTAATTGCTCCCTCCATCCTTTCCGCAAACTTCAATAATCTAAAGGATGATATTGAGATGATCAACCAGAGTGACGCTGATCTCTTTCACCTTGATGTAATGGACGGGATGTTTGTTCCCAACATTTCGTTTGGTTTTCCGGTTATCCGGGCAATCAGCAAGTTAGCGGAGAAACCACTGGATGTTCACCTGATGATTGTGGATCCCGACCGTTACCTGGATCGGTTTGTTGAGGCCGGTGCAAACTTGATCAGCGTGCATTTCGAGGCCTGTATCCATTTACACCGGACCATACAGTTTTTGAAAAGCCTTAATGTTAAATCCGGGGTCGCCCTGAATCCGCATACACCCGTACACCTGTTAGAAGACATTCTCAAAGATCTTGATTTTGTGCTTATTATGTCGGTAAACCCGGGTTACGGGGGACAAAAATTCATCGATCATTCGCTTAATAAAATTGAAAAACTAAGAGAAATGATCCTTGAACAGGGGTTACCAACCTTGATTGAAGTTGACGGAGGAGTAGACCTGAATAATGCCGCTTCCTTAAAATCTGCCGGGGCTGATATTCTGGTAGCCGGCAACACGGTTTTCGGTTCGGTGAATCCATTGAATACCATCGCTTTACTTAAGCGGCAAGCGGATCAGGCCTGACGCTTTTACAGGTATAACACTAATTCAACCTGACAATTTTGTGCAAATTTGTCGGATGAACCAGACAATTTTATACAAATTTGTCGGATTTATCTATCATTTTCAGTAATTTTGTAATATCAAACTCAGTAAAATGCAACAATTACTTTACTCCCGGTATGTCGGAGATCAGATTAAATCATGGCTTTATAAAGGAAAGGTCATCATACTTTATGGAGCCCGGCAAGTTGGTAAGACAACTCTTGTTAAAGAAATCATGAAAGATATTCACGGATCTTTATACCTGAATTGTGAGACTAATCAGGTCCATGAAATATTGGAATCCAGAAACATGGAGCGAATCTATACCTATATTGGGAATGCAAAACTGGTAGTTTTCGATGAAGCGCAAAAAATAAAAGAAATAGGATTAGTCCTGAAATTAATCCATGATACCTGGCCCGAGATCCAATGCATTGCAACAGGTTCCAGCAGTTTTGATTTACTTAATGAACTAAGCGAACCTTTAACGGGAAGGAATATCAAACTCATGCTTTACCCATTATCATTTAGTGAGTTAAAGAAAAACTCCCACGTTTCAGTGCTGGATGAAAGACTTGAAGGGATGCTCAGATATGGGATGTATCCCGATGTAGTTGACAGACCTGAATCTGAAAAAATCGTCATTCTTGAAGAATTAGCCTCCGATTACCTTTTCAGAGATGCATTCAGGTTTGAAAATCTGAAACATCCTGAGACCCTCAACAAACTGTTACAGGCATTGGCTCTTCAGTTGGGCAATGAAGTCTCCCTTCGTGAAGTCTCCAGATTGTTGAAAGCATCTGTTGATACCATCCAACATTACCTTGCTATCCTTGAAAGATCCTTTATCCTTTTCAGGATCAGCTCTTTCAGCAGAAACCTGAGAAAAGAGCTTGCTAAAAGTCAGAAGTTCTATTTCTTCGATCTTGGTTTACGGAATAGTTTGATCCGGAACTTCAACATCTTATCGAACCGTAATGATACCGGGGCTTTATGGGAAAATTTCTGTATAGTTGAAAGAATTAAAGCTAATCAAATGAATCAGCGGAAAGCAAATCTGTACTTCTGGCGAACTTATGATCAAAAAGAAATTGACCTGATTGAAGAAACACAGGGAAAGCTGTTTGCTTTCGAATTTAAATATAACCCTGAAGCCAAAATTAAGAAACCACTGGAGTTTCTTCAAACCTATCCTGAAAGTGAATTTCAGGTCATTCACCGTGAAAACTACTACTCCTTTATTTCCTGACAGTACTTACACCATTACCCGGGAATATTTTACTATAGTATTCCTCCAGAACAGGTTTGATTGATTTTAATTTCCGGGAGGGATATAGGAACCATTGGCATCCCCACTACATAAGACTTTAATATTCAGTGTTTTAGTAAATCCGGGATCAATTTGTACCTCGGTTTGATCGTATACCCAATCACCAATAATAAAAGAGGTAATGAGCTCAACATACCGTTTAACGATGAGAAGTCCATCGATGGAATTTACCTGGCCATTGGTTGCGTTAACATCAGCGGCTTTTCTTTCCAAACCCGTAAGCAACTGAATTTCAACTGTATGCTTTAGAACAGACAGAGCATCAATAGCATTGACACCACCCCAGGATTTGGGAATGAACAATTCAATGGTATAAGTTCCGGCAGTTACGTTGTCGAAAACATACTCCCCACCGGCGCTTGTTGTAGCTTCGTATTTAACAACATTATCTGCTATAAGCCTGATCCCAATCCCATTCATAGGAGTGCTCAGCGTATTCTTATAAGTAATGGTTCCGGAGAAAACTCCACCCGTCAATATGTCGGTGATCGTGATGGAATCAACAAAGGAGCATCCGTTGGTATTGGTAACACTAACCCAGTAAGTACCGCCGGCAGTAATGGTCAGGACAGGAGAAGCGCTTCCGTCTGACCAAAAATAGGAACAACCGGGGTTTTGAGCATCCAGCGTCAGAGAATCCCCCACAGTCAGCACAGTATCGGCTCCCAGGTTAATGTCAGGACGCGGAATCATGATCAGGTTAAGCAGGGTTGAATAACTGTTTTCGCACCCGGCAATGGAATCGTAGCTATGTACTGTATACAAACCGGGCATTATCTGATATCCGAAGGTGAGCCTGTCACCGTCGGATAATGCGACAGCGTTGACAGGTTCGTCGTTTCTCAGAAGAAAATAACTTCTGCCTTCCACCGGGTTCTCAAGAAAGATCAGGCTCCCGGAGCCGCCCTCACAAAAGCTGCTATCTCCTGTGATCACATTGTATTCAGGCAGGACAGTCAAAGGAAAAAATATTGTATCTCCCTGATATACAGCTCTTACCTGTGTAATCCCGGCCTGCAAACCCCGTATTTCCCCTTTATTTACCACCTCTCCTATGGTGCTGTCCATCACCTTGATTCTCAGTAAAGGCTGATGAGTCAGATCAAACAATAAAGAATCGCTGTAAGCCCCTTTTATCTGAAAATCAGCCACCTGGCAGTTGGTTATCGTCATTTGCTGAGGCATCGATACCAGGCTGTCGATAAGAAGGGTATAACTCACATCTACCCATACAGAATCCGACAGAAAATTGCCGAGAGAATCTTCTGCTATTGCTCTGATCAGGAAGCCTGAAGGGCAGTTATCAGGTATTTTAAGTACAAAAACCGCGGAATCACCGAAAGATTGCTGGCCATTATACCCGACGTTTTCATCCCCGGCAAGAAGCATAATGTTCATTATCCCCGGAGAACCGGCTACCCTTAGTATGATCGAATCACCCGGCTGAACCGTTGTGTCGGACGAGGGTTGAAAAATATGAATGGAATCAGCCGACTGGGTTTCGACTTTCATTGATTTTTGCGTCATTTCAAATGAGAGTGAAAGTGGATTGAAACCATTGGCGAACTCATCATCATTGTTGGGATTCTCCCTGAGCAAGCCTTCAACAAGAGTTATAACTTCTTGATTTTCAACAGATCCAATATGTTTCTGATGATCTGCAAAATCAATCCTGGTCCCTGATAATCCACCGATCTGGGAAGCATAGGGTACGATAACATCATTTTCATCCCAGGAAAAAATAGAATTGATCAAATTATGAGCAGAACCAGGCAAATACGATAATAATAAGGCTGTATATAATGCCTGACCTGCTGGCGAATTTATTTTTTTCAATAAACCAAGTGATTGTTGCTGAAAGTTTGAGAATCTGTACCCCGCGATAATATTGATTAATGAGATTTCATTTTTCCAGGGTTTGAAATCCGGGCTGTCCAAAGGAATATAGTCACCGGGATACGTTAATACTCTTTGGGTCCATATGGCATGAGAAGGAACCCTTTGAAGATCAAGATTTGAAGAATTATTAAGCCGGCCTACCCCATTACCCGTCAATCCGACCTGAATGTCCTGAACAGCTCCTTTGTCAACAAAACCCATCCCTGTCCCGTTGATCGCCAACCGGGCCTGGTAAGCCCCTTTTAACCCTGAAAGCAGAAAATTCGCTGCCTGACTGCCGGAATGAGGTGTATTAGAAGTGATAAGCTTTCTGACGAAGTTTTTATGATGGTACATCATCATATAATACCTGGCAACCAGTCCCCCCATACTATGTCCCACCAGATCTACCTTCCCGCAGGAAACCCCCACATGGGCAAGGTTGTTGATCACATTATAAACAACAGAATGTAAATAAGGAGAATTAGCTCTGAGATCAGCACTGGCCTTCTGATTAACAGAGTAGTCGACCTTAGCGGTAAGCAAATTCTTCAGAAAATTATCATCTTTGGTCACGTACTTTTTCTTCAGCGAATCCTCCAGTTCCTTCCAGGTAGAAGGATCTCCCCATAACCCGTGTACCATAATAACAGGCGTGGTCATGAACCTGACTTTCAGTTCGCACAACAAACAGCCTGCATAAAGGACCTGGATAACCTCATCCCTGTAGTTCAGATTAGTAAGCGGTGGCGCCAGATAGGTCGGGTGTTGGTATTTCCAGTCCAGCCGGTTGTTTGAAGTAATGGTTTTATCTCCGTAATCGAAACTACCGTATTGATCGGGTGAAGCTCCCTCCGGATCCCCTTTCATTCGTAATATTACCTGGTGAAGATTGACCAGGTCAGGACGTGACGTTACAAGGTGAAACACTGTGGCTTTAGAACCGTCGGCACAAACCCTGAGTGAAAGGTTGTAAAAGGTATTAAAGGTTGAAGGCAGTACTGTATTGGTACACATCCCGAAAGCCGGCTCTGCAGCCCGTAGAAAACTCGTATTGAACAGGTTGCTGACAGAATACAGGACCAGGCTTTCAGAGGTTGCTTCACTGCTTTCGGCAAATGAACCTGCTGTCAATCCTGTAAGAAAAATGATGATTAATAATAGTAATTTGAGTGTCCTCATTGAGCGAAATATATTATTATCTTGATTTACAATAATTTAATTCATTTTAGTTATTCTTAATACAACGGACGGAATATCCTGATGTGGCCTCACTATTACTCCCGCGTGTAATCTTAGCAGTGTTACTTTTCATAGACCTGCTAAATGCCAGATTGATGCCGTAGGATTGACCATTATAAGTTGAACTCCAGTAAATAGATAGTGCGTTAAAATTACTAAAGCCACCTGCCGGGTGTTTATAACCCCCGGGAAGCGCTGAAAAACCGGTTTCGTTGGTAGCCCCTGCATTAGGCGACGACCAGAGCATTGTCCCGGTTTCTTTAAGTTTTCCTCCTGCATCGGTACCGGAAGCTCCAACGTAGTTGCAGTCGACTGTAAGGTCGAGAAGGGTTGACAGTGTACACCACTCAGCATCTGTGGGAATATGCCAGCCGGCAGGACAAATCCCTTGTACGCCCTGAGCCAGGCTATATTGCATCATTTCATTCCAGAGGTAAAGGCCTCCATAAATATTACAATTAGCCTGGTTATCGCCATAACAATATTTCTCGATGACTCCGTCATCTGTTTGGTTATGTTTCCAACTTTCGTAGGTTCCGATATTAAGGTTTTCTTTCATCCAGCACTGTGTCCCGATACGGACGGTGGCATAATCCTGACCACCATAATTTATAGAAGGCAACCCGGGACAAGGCCCTCTGATGATGATAATGACTGTATCAATATAACTCATACAGGGAGTAATGATCCTCCAGGTCAGCGAGTACGTAACCCCGAAGGCCCCGTTAAAAACGGAGTTGGGATTGTTTACCTGCGCAACAGCTCCGCCATTTCCGGAAACGATGTTCCACTCGCCCTGGCCAAAAATGGGAGCGTTTGCCGAAAGAATGGTAACTGAGGTGTCAGTGAGAAACTGATCAGGTCCTGCATTCGCATGGGTAGGAAGATGAGCACAAGTATCTTTGATACAGCGGATTGAAAAACCGGCAGCCTTATAATGGCTGATCCTGCCAATGTTGGCGCCGTTGTATCCTGTTTCCCAGCCAATGGTCCGGGAGGAAGAATAATCGGAAGTCGTTACAAAGCCACCGACACCCTTCTGGCTCTGGAACAAAGACTGGTCGCTGCGGTAACCTGCTCCCAGCGCGGTAAAACCGCTTTCGTTGGTTGCTCCGGTATTAGGTGAATTCCAGTGATTGGTACCTGTTTCTTTAAGCTTTCCACCGGCATTGGTCCCCATCCAGCCTACGGTAAAACAGTTGACTGTAGCATCGAATGATTTAGCCAATGTACAAAAGTCATCATCAGAGGGAAGATGCCATCCATCCGGGCAGATGCCCACTGAAACCGGCGCCGTTGAATAATTCATTGCTTCACCCCATTGGTATAAGCCCCCGTAAATGCTGCATTTGGACTCGTCATTAGAGTAACAGTATTTTTCGATGATTTTGTTATCAGACATGCCAGCACTGCCAGTTATCCTTGTGCCGATGTTCAGGTTTTGCCTCATCCAGCATTGACCTCCAATAAAAACTGTGGAATAAACCTGTCCGTTCCGGTCATCTGTAAAGGAACCTCCGCAATTAAAAGGAATGTACCCGTCATCGGCAATGATCTTAATTTTAATGTTGGCAATCAGAGTGTCGGGATGATCAATCCCAAAATACCAGATAATATGTTTGCCAGTTCCGGAATTGATGTTAGAACCAATGTCGCCACTCACATGGGCGAGGTTAAAAGGATAGTTCCACGTTAGTCCGTTGTCGTCCGACACTTTCATAGTAACCGTCATCGTATTTCCATCGGCATCGCTCACATCATACTGAATATCAACTATAAAGGAGTTGTTCTGCCGCTGTATGACAGAAAAATTGGAGATAACAGGGGCTGTGTTTTGCGATAACCCGCTAAGGGAAAACAAGAATGATAGAAGGAAGAAGGTAATGATTTGCTTCATAATAGAGTCACTGAATAAATTCACCGGATAAATCTAATTAAAAATCAGACTGAACCACGCAAGTTTACTATTTTTCATCGAAAATCATAAAACATTCACTTTCATGATTAAAGTAATGATATCTGTTTTTTTTATTGATTATCGGATTCAAACAGCAACCGATTGCTTTCCCTTAAAAAATGAAGCACAACCAGTTCATGTTTTGATTATCTTAGCATCTGATAAGCTCGAAAGAACCAAAATCCTGGTAATTTTCCCCTGGCCAGTTCAGTTAATCTTTAAAACAATGAAATCAATATACCATTGTCATATTAAATCCTCAATCACCTTAATCACTTTAATCACTTTATTCACTTTATTCACCTTGTCTTCCTTCGGCCAGGCCGGTTACCTCAGCACCCTCGCCGGCAATGGTACCCCTGGGCTTATCAACAGTACTTTCGACAACACCCGTTTTAATCATCCTTTTGGGATTTGTGTAAAGCCCGGCTCATGGCCTGATCAGGAAATCTATGTGGCAGATGCAGACAATCATTGTATACGTCTGCTTACAAACGACAGCAGCTTTACTGTTGCCGGGACAGGGGTTGCCGGATTCCTTGACGGACCTGCCCTACAGGCAAAGTTCAACAGTCCTTCCGGGATTTGCTGCGATTATCAGGGGAATGTTTATGTGAGTGACTTCCAGAACCAGCGTATCCGGAAGATATCCAATGGTGTAGTTACCACGATTGCCGGAACCGGTTTGGCCGGTTTTCAGGATGGCCCTGGAAATACAGCAAAGTTCAACTACCCGCGTGGAATTTGCATTGATGATACTGGAAATCTGTATGTTGCCGACAGCTGGAATCATCGTATCCGTAAGATCACACCAGACGGAATGGTTTCCACTTATGCCGGTGGCGGGACTTCGATCGGTGTCGGGTCTGCGGGTGGTTACATTGACGCCCAGGATACGGCTGCCCGTTTTTATACACCCAGCGGAATAACCCATGACCATTGGGGAAATTTCTTCGTGGCAGATGCCTTCAACCATCGGATCAGATCTATTTACCAGGGAAATGTCGCCACTTACGCCGGCAGTGGCCCGACAGGCCCGGGAAACGGCGGACACCAGAACGGCCATGCTGACTCCGCCAGGTTTAATACACCCACTGATCTTGTTTTCGGGTCAGGCCCGTATGAATATACACTTTACATCTCCGATACTTATAACAACAAAATACGGACTTCTTTTTACTATGGAGGAATTACCCAGGTCTGGGATCTAGCGGGCAGCGGGCAACCCGGTTTCAATGACGGGTACGGGGACACCTGCTCGATGAATTACCCAAGAGGTATCACAGGTTTCTTCTTCCCGACAGAATATTATATGTTTTTCTGTGATTATAACAATCATGCTATCCGGACCATGAATGCGGGTTGGGGTGCCATTCATGAAGAGGCCTCCCGGCAACCTATCCTTAAACTCTACCCCAACCCGGTCGACAACATTCTTAACGTGGAAATCATTAATAACCAGTCCTTTAAAAACCAGCTATTGGTTACTGATCTCCTGGGAAGAAGAGTCTTTGAAGGCAAGATCGAAGGTTATGGCACTATTAATACAAGTGATTGGATATCAGGTGTTTACTTAATATGGATTGGTTCTGATACTTGTTCAAGGGTTATTAAAAAGGTTATTAAGTTATAAACCCGTTTTTCAGTTCTATTATCAAATGAAACCTCTCACTTTAATCACTTTAATCACCTTTATCACCTTTATCACCTTTAACCTTTCCATCTGCCAGTCTCAACCAATTATTACCACCCTTGCCGGCAATGGTACACCAGGATTCCAGAATGGTCAACCGGACAGCACCCTCTTTAACCACCCCAGCGATGTCTTTCGGGGGCGCGACGGCACGCTCGTTGCAGATGCAGAAAATCATTGTATCAGGGCATTCGACTGGGACTTATTTTCTACTTTCGCCGGGACCGGTACGGCCGGATTTGTTGACGGACCTGCATTGCAGGCGCAGTTCAATCATCCTGCAGCGATGTGCTCAGGTTATAAAGGATTTGCTGTATATGTTAGTGATTGTTACAATCATGCCATCCGGATGATCATAAACGGTTATGTAACTACAATCGCCGGAACAGGCACCCCCGGATACCAAGACGGAATTGACATAAATGCCCAGTTCTGTTACCCAACCGGAATTTGTACGGATGCTGCCGGAAATATCTATGTGGCTGACAGCTGGAACCACAGGATCCGCAAGATCGATACCGATGGTATGGTATCTACCGTGGCTGGTGGTGGAAATAGTATGGGATTGAACGCTGCAGGTGACTTCGCTGACGGACCCGATACTTCTGCCCGGTTCTACACTCCTACGGGTATTTGTGTGGATGATTCAGACAGAATTTTTGTTGCCGATTCCTATAACCATCGTATCAGGCTCATTAAAAACGGTACCGTATCCACTTATGCCGGATCCGGGCCCACAGGACCCGGTCAGGGTGGCCATCAGAACGGAAATCCAGATATGGCAAGGTTCAATACCCCGACAGCAGTGTGTATTGAGAAATACAATCCTCATTACCCGATTCTCTATATTTCTGATACTTACAACAACAGAATCAGAAGAATTCTCCCGGATCATATTGTGTACGACTGGGCCGGCAATGGATTAGCAGGTTTTGTCAATGGCCGGGGAGATACTGCTTCATTCGATTCTCCCGGGGGCATCACTTGCGTTTCCTCCGGCGAAAGCAGTGGGTTTTGGATTGCGGATAAAAACAACCACGCAATTAGAACGACTTCTATTGTTTATGGCTCTATCACGGAAATTAACCCCAATCATTTGATTATCAATTGTTTTCCAAATCCTTTCAGCGATAAACTCCAAGTATGTTTTAATAAACAGCCTGGTTCAGCATTACTCTGTGTTTATGATATTGTTGGAAGGATCATTTTCAGTAAAAAGATTGGCTCCGATCTGGAAATCAATACATGTAACTGGAATCCAGGAATTTACTTATTAATGATGAGTTCAGGCAAGGGTTCAAAGGTCATTAAAAAGGTTATTAAAATTTAAGAAAGGTCCCCCTTTTCCAACACCCCACTCATCATACTAATTGTCTTTCAATCCGTTGGCAGACTGACATTTAGGAGACACCTGAATTAATATTCTCCCTCATCAGGATTATCAGTTGTCTTTCAGGCAACGAACAGAATATCCGAATGATTTGACGTACTTGTCTCTGTTTATGTCAGCACCATAATTACTCAAATAACGGAATACAGCATACGTTGAAGAGTACTCTGTTGAAGTCCAGAAATCGGCATCTTCATTAAGATAGTAAAAGCCTCCACCCCAACCGTACCGGTCACCTGAGCCTCGTGCAGTAAAACCACTTTGATTGGTCGCCCCTGAATTAGGTGCCGACCAATGAGTAAAACCGGTCTCCTTCATTCTTCCGGCAGCGTTTGACCCTGAAAAACCCCAGAAATTACAGTCAACCGTAGGATCAAGGTAAACCGTTAAAGTACAATATTCTGCATCCGTGGGAAGATGCCAACCCGTATGACAAATGCCTTGGATACCGGGTGTTGTGGAATATTGCATCATTTCATCCCACTGATAAAGACCTCCATAAACTGAACACTTGGCCGGATCATTATCATAACAATATTTCTCAATCACCCCATTATCCGTTTGCTCACTGAAACCATTCAGCATACTCCCTATATTCAGATTCTCCCTCATCCAGCACTGGGTGCCTATTTGTACAGTAGTATACGTTTGTCCACCATAACTGAATGAAGGTAATCCGGGACAGAAGAGGTTCATTCCAAAATGAAGGGTAAAGTCAGCACTATTAGCCGGTGCAGGGTAAATTTCTGAGAGTAAGGTATCATAATATCCCGTAATTTTAAGCGAATCACCCGGCCAAAAGTTAAAACCACTGGTTAACTGTGTTGATTTATAAGTTTTTTCCGGATCTCTAAATCCCAGATAAATCAAGCGCCCAACACTTGGGCCCTCTTCATGATTATAGAGCAGTTTAATGCTCCTTATTAAACCATTATGTTTAACGGATACAATACAAATTTTCTCCTTTCCAAAAAGAAGCTTAAAATCGTGTACACCCGCAGGCAGATAATGGCAGTAAATATCCTGCCTTCTTCCGAGGAGATCGATCTTCTCAATTTGGGTCTGACCCGCTTTGGATATTATAAGCCTCAGAATATTTCCCTCACCTTCGCCAACATCTGACACCTGAATGAAATCAATTTCTTCCTTTTGGTCTCCTTCAACAGGATGAATACCAGTGATTAAAAATGTCAAGGAGGTATCAGGCCAGTAAAGCACTGTATCGCAGTTCTGAGTTAAGTTTCTAATGTTAATGCTATCAGTATCAATATGCTGGCTGTTAAAAACACCTGTAAAACTCAAATGGATGAGAGATGATTGCCCAAATCCAATGTTAAATAATGAAAAAAAAATTATTGACAACAACAGGCCAATTTTTTTCATAAGAATTGCCTTTATAGGATTAATACCAACGATTCCTGCTTACAAAATCAATCTATTAATAGAAAGATCTCTTCAACCGGTTTTTTCTCCCTGGCTTTGCTGGGTTGTGCAGGCTTCCCAACCGTAACAAATGCAATCAGGCCATAAGGCTTGTCAATTTTCAGAATATCAACGATTTCATCTGCTGCAATCATTGGTGCACTCATCCAGCAAGCACCATAGCCCATGTCGACGGCAGCAAGCAGCAGGTTCTGAATGGCCGCTCCGGCTGATTGAATATCAGGATAACACCGCATACGGTTTATGTCATCGTGTGAAAGGTCGACACCTTTTTCCAGAATAGTTTCATATATATCCATGGAAACAGCAATAACAGCAGGGGCATTCCTGAAAAAAGTAGCATACCATTCAACCTGGGATTTCACATTTTGAGCCACTTGCGATTCATTGGAAGGAATAGCGGATATCTTCCCAATGATCACCTCAGCCATTTGGTCCATTACTTTCTTATTAGTAACTGCGACAAACCGCCAGGGCTGGTAGTTATTCACACTGGGTGCACAAGCTGCCAGGCGCACCATTTCCTTCAGATCTTCAACCGGGATCATATCGGGCAGGAAATTTCTTACACTGGTTCTGAGCTCAATTGCTTTCTTAATTTCCATTTCAGGGTATGTTTTGCATCTATAAGATTAACAAAGTAAAGATAAAACTTTTGAGACCGTTAATTCCATGTTTGATCATTTTTCTGATACTCCCCTCCTGTCCTCAGGAGGGGCCGGGGTGGTCATACTCACCTCCAGTCCTCAGGAGGGGCCGGGGGTGGTA
>JAPLDE010000026.1:0-8028 GCA_026391855.1 Bacteroidota bacterium
CAGCTTGTTCACTTCTGTTTTTTTGGGTTTCAGTTACCTCAGGACCGACATATTGTACTCCTTTTCCGGTTCGAAGGAGATGGCTGCCTACATGAAAAGCAACCTATATGACCGGAAGACGATCATTGCCTATAATGTTCACACGATGACCTCATTACTGCCCTATCTGCCCTCCACCCGTTTCTGGGACCCCGGAATAAACAACTACTATACCTATATTCATTGGGATAATAACTACCTGCCAACCAGGCACTTAAAACCAGAGGAAGTTGTTCATCGCGCTTTTGAAAAGGCAGGGCCAAACCAGGACTTTGTTTTCCTGCTTCCTTTTTGTCTTCTGAATCCTGAACAATTTCATTTAACTTTGGAGCATTCGGTTTACGGAGAAAGGATCACAGGTGATGAGATCTACTTCCTGTACCGTCCCAAACTATGACGATTACTATACTGATCATTACCGGGATCATTTCAATTTTTGCCCTGAACCGGCAGGATGTGATGAGCCGTTTTCAGTTCAATGCATACATGATCAGGAATCAGAAAGAATGGTGGAGGTTCTTCACTTATGCCTTTTTGCATGCCGACTTTATTCACCTGGCGGTTAACCTTTTTGTCCTGTATTCATTCGGGGAGATTGTGGAAATGTTCTATAAGGTGACTTTTCCGGAAAAAGGAGGCTATTACTTTTTCCTGCTCTACACAGGTGGAATATTATTTTCAACCCTTCCCTCCTACTGGAAACATAAAGAGGATATCTACTATAATGCAGTAGGTGCTTCAGGGGCGGTTTCGGCGGTTTTATTTGCCAGTATCCTCTTTTATCCTGAAGGGAAGATCAGTTTCATTTTCCTTCCCATTCCCATTCCTGCCGTTGTTTTTGGGGTTCTTTACCTGGTTTATTCCGCCTATATGTCGAACAAAGGCAAAGACAACATCGGACATGATGCTCATTTTTGGGGGGCCATTTTTGGGATAAGCTTTACCATACTGCTGAAACCGGCGCTGGTGCCGGTCTTTTTCAGCAAAATCGCAGGAATGTTCAGTTAAGGGAAGGGTCGTTGGGGAAGTTCACCCAAAGCATGTAATCGCCACCCAGGGTTTTCAGAATATCACTCCACAGCGTTTCGGGTTTGCCTGATATTACCTGGTCCTTCATGGTTTTGGCAACCACCCATGAATTTCTGTCCATCTACTCATCAAGCTGACCCGGCGCCCAGCCGGAATAACCGATAAAAAAACGGATATGCTGCGGAAGAATGAGGCTGGCTTGCATCAGCTTCTTTACCTGCTCTATATCACCTCCCCAGTATAGGCCTTCCAGTATCTTTGTACTGTTGGAGATAAGGTCATTGCGTGTATGTATGAAAAAGATGCTGTCGGTCTTTACAGGTCCACCAAGAAACACCCTGGCCTCAAACTCCGGGAAATCCTTAACCACCTCCGTTAACTTTACATCAACAGGTTTATTGATGATCAGGCCAAAAGACCCTTCAGCACTGTGATCAGCCAGTAAAATGACTGATTTGCGAAAATAAAAATCCTGCAATGCTGGCTCCGAGATGAGCAATCTCCCGGTAAGTGGCTTAAGAGTCCGCGTTGTCATGGCTGTTATTTTACAGTAAAACGATAAATCCGAAAAATCTATTGTACACTGGCAATATCATTATCTTTGAACGTACGAATATAATGCCAGAATTGACAATTCCATCCAGATCATGATGAAATCGGATCACCGGGAAAAATTTCTGACCCTCAGGGATCAATATCCTTTCCTCTGCTTTGAGAATTTTTCCATTCAACAATCACAAGGAAACCTGCTGATCAAATTTGTTTTCAACCTTTCCGACCATCATCTGTTCGAACCCACGCTGCAAATCCCCCTCCGACCATTTTACAAAGACCTTCAAAACATTACCAAAGATCCTGTTTTTCAATATCTTGTATTTCAGGTCGGGATGACAGAACTTATCAGTTACTGGAAGGCCGCCTGCCCTTCCATGGTAATCATCAATCCCTACCATCTATCCGAAAAGACAGCAAACTGGTGGAAAAAGTTGTATTACCACGGACTGGGAGAATTCCTTTATACGAACTCAATTTCATTGGCTGAAGATGAACTGATGACCATCGAAAGCAGCGATATTCCCCAGCCTTTGATGCCGGAACCGGAATGGACCGACGACTACCTGGTTCCCGTAGGCGGGGGTAAGGATTCAGCGGTCACCATTGAGGTCCTAAGGAAAGTAGTCAGAATCAGGCCTTTTCTGCTGAACCCGCGTGAAGCCATGACCAAAACAATAGAAACCGCCGGGTTTTCAACTGAAGATTCCGTTGTTTTTCACCGGACAATTGACCCTGGTCTTCTGAAACTGAATGCCATGGGATACCTGAACGGGCATACCCCTTTTTCAGCACTGCTGGCTTTTATGGGGCTGCTGGCCAGTCGGCTGACCGGTTTCCGGAACATCGCCCTGTCAAACGAAGCCAGTGCCAACGAAGTTACCATACCCGGAACGACCATAAACCACCAATATTCAAAATCCTATGAATTTGAACAGGATTTTAATAACTATATAACTGATATACTGCGTTTTCCAGCCAACTATTTCAGTTTTCTAAGGCCATTGCCGGAGATAAGGATAGCCTCCTTATTCAGTAAGATGCCTCAGTATTTCCCTGTCTTTAAAAGCTGTAATGTCGGCAGTAAGGATGATTCCTGGTGCGGACATTGCCCGAAGTGCCTCTTTGCCTATGTCATTCTTTCTCCTTTCCTGGAAAGTAAAGCCCTGAAGGCCATTTTCGGCCGGGATCTGTTTGAAAATGAGAAACAATGGGATCATTTGATGGAGCTGACCGGCGGTTCGGAAAATAAACCCTTCGAATGTATAGGCACTCTTGAAGAGGTAAATGCCGCCTTACATGTTACCATCGCCGGATTTGGTAATAACCCCTTACCCCTGCTGCTGAAAAGATACACCGCATCAGGCCTTTACGATTCCTCCCGTCCGGTTGAGGCCAGTAGTGTCCTTGAATACTGGAACCCTGAGAATAATCTCTCTCCCTGTATTGCCCAACTGTTAAAAAAGGCGCTGTTATGATCAGTCAGATTATAAGAAAACTGGAAGACAAAACAGTGATGGTCCTTGGGTTGGGACGGGAAGGCCGGTCAACACTGGATTTCCTGTTGAAGTATCTTCCCGGTCTCCCTGTTTTTCTGGCCGACCGTAACCCGGCTGACGGTGAAACACTTGATAAAATATTCCATCTGGCTAATATTAGTTACAGATCGGGCGATCACTACCTGCTGGATTTGGAAAAGACCGATCTCATTATCAAGAGCCCCGGTATCCCTTTTAAATATTTACCCGGGGATATTCCTTTAGATAAGATCACTTCACAGACGGAACTTTTTATTGAAGCCTTCAGGGATCAGGTCATCGGGATCACCGGGACAAAAGGGAAAAGCACTACTTCCTCCCTCCTTCACCATATTTTTATTAAGGCTGGCCGGAAATCACTGTTGGCCGGAAATATTGGCATCCCGCCCTTTCTACTCCTTGACGACATCACGCCTGAAACCCTGATCGTGCAGGAGCTGTCAAGCCATCAGCTTCAGCATATTAAGGTGGCTCCTCATCAGGCAGTGCTGCTGAATATTTTCCAGGAACACCTGGACCATTACGGGAACCTTGAAGAATACCAGCTTTCAAAATTCAATATAGCCGCCAGGCAGCAAAGGGGCGACCTGTTGTTTTACCACCTGGGCGATCCGGTAACTCAACTGTTGCTACAGTCATATCCTGTTGAAAGTGAATTATTTCCATTTTCTTTGGTGGAAAAACCCGAAACCGGCTGCTTTTGTGTAAATAATCAGATTGCCTTTAGATACCGGGGTGAGGAGACAGTGCTGATGAACAGCAATACCGACAGGAAACTGCGCGGAGACCATAATCTTGGAAACATCATGGCCGCTTCATCGGCAGCCTTTATAAACGGGATCCCTAAAGAAGACATCCAACTGGCTGTCAGCTCCTTTCAACCCCTGGAACACCGCCTTGAATATGTGGGGAACTATCACAACATTATGTGGTACAATGATTCCATTTCCACCATACCTGAATCGGCTATTGCCGCCATGCAGACCCTGGGAGATGTTTATACCATTATCCTGGGAGGATTGGACAGGAAAATAGATTATTCGGTGCTAACAGCTTATCTTTCATTCTCCCCGGTGAAAGTAATACTGGTTATGGGTGAGGCAGGCAGGAGGATAATGAAGGAACTTAAAAACAGCCTTCGACCAAACACAATAATTTTAGAAGGTATTGATTTTCAAGAAATTGTAACTCTGGCGATTAAACATACTCCTCCCGGAAACATTTGTTTATTGTCCCCGGCAGCTGCTAGTTACGATTGGTTTAAAAACTTTGAAGAAAGAGGAAAGATCTTTAAAGATCAGATCATCAGGAGTTGTTAAGCTTAAGAATGATCAGGCTTCGGGTACAGGAGTGTCTTGTACGGGAATTTCTCCTGTATTTGTGTTTAAATCCAGCTCAGGTTCAGCAGTTTTTGTTTTTTTTGTGGTTTTTGCCACTTTCTTTTTGACAATTCCTTCAGGCTTGGTTTCCCCGGTAACGGTTGGTTGAATTTCAACCGGTTCAGGCGGTGAAGTTTCAGCCAGCGGAACAGAAACCAGCTTTTCCGTTTCTGCATCTGCAGGCTTAACAGCTTTCTCCCTGGCAGGGGTTGTTTTAGCGGTTACAACAGGGCGGATTTTCGGTCTTTGGGGCCTGGATACTCCAAAACTCTTTTGGATGATCTTCCCTTTTCTCGTTTTTTTATCTCCTTTTCCCATGGGTTTAGTGTTTATTTATGATTCAAATTTAGAAAATTTTCGTAATAATGATATTGGCAATTTCAATTCCGGCCATACACCTTAAGAGTTAGCAGCCAGCAGGGTGAAATAGAAGTCGGAACCTTTCCCTTCTGTGCTTTCCACCCATATTTTCCCTCCGTTAAGCTCAACAAATTCTTTTGCAAGGATAAGGCCTAAGCCTGTCCCTTTTTCACCGTTCGTTCCATCTGTGTGAAATTTTTCCTCTATTCTGAACAGTTTTTTGATATAAATTGGAGAAACCCCTACTCCTTTGTCCGACACCCTGATCTCAATATAAGGGATGGCTTTCTGCCGGAGTGTCCTGACAGAAACCGTCACCTTTCCTCCCTGGCATGAGTAATTGATTGCATTTGATATAAGGTTCCTGAGAATAGTTTTAACCATGTTCTCATCGGCCCTGACCTCGGTGAGGTATTCCACTGCTGAAAGAAGCGTCAGATTCTTCGCCTCTGCCTGACTCTTCAGGAATAAAAGGGTTTCATTTATTAAAGTCGACAGGTCCAGTATTTCAGGATCAAAGTTGATCTTCCCGGTTTGTACCCTTGCCCAATCCAGTAGGTTTTGAAGGAGTTTGTATGTATTCTGGGCAGATTCATGGATATTACTGATAAACATCTTTTTATCCTCAGACGAATAATTTTCGTATTCCTTGTGCAGAAGTTCGGAAAAGCCAACAATCGACTGGTACGGGCTTTTCAGGTCATGTGCAATAATTGAGAAGAAGGTGTCTTTGGTAATATTCAGTTCTTTCAGCCGCTTTTCGCTTTCCCTGAGCGCCTGTTCCATCAGGTTGCGTTTATTATTCTCCAGCAGGAATGAAACAACATCAACCACCCTGCTGGCAAAACTGATCTCATCTTCTGCCCATAATCTTTTTTCAGAACATTCTTCAAAACAGATAACTCCCGTAAAATCCGACCCGTATCCTATCCTGAAATCGAGCAGCGACAAGATCTTATATTGAATAGAATAATCGTAAAGCTCAATAGTCCGTTTGTCAGTTAATACATCTGTCACACTGATAAACCGGCTCTTATAAACGGCATGAAAGTATGATGGATTAGAACTGGCATCAATCATAACCCCTGAGGAATGCTTTTTCTCCCTCCTGTCGTAAAGATTGATACATTCAAGGGTGGTTTTATCATCATTAAAGATCCAGATACTTACCCTGTCGACGTCTACAGTATTTGATGCTGCTTCTGTAACCCGGCAGAGGGATGCATTCAGATCGGCAGGGTCAGATTTGAGTAATTCCTGGTAAACCTGGTTGTATTTTTTTATTTGTTCATTGATCCTGCGGTAACTAAACTCAGCGGATTTTTTTTCTGTGACATCCAGAAAAGCCAACTGGACTGCCCTCATTCCCTGGAAACTGGTTTGCATGGCATACACTTCTACCCATTTCAAATCATTTTTCCTGGTTATAATCCTGAATACCTGGTTATTATATTCTTGACCCGATGAAAGATACTTTTTATAATTTTCCTCCACCCCTTTTCTGTCCACAGGATGAATCATTCTCACCAGCGTACCAAAATCAGATTTACTGATTTCTTCAAAAGATATATCAATGATTTCCAGGGCCTTAGGATTAGCAAAGACAACATGGGCTTTCTGGAAGATAACAAGTCCCTGTAATGAATTATCTACCAGTAAATGGTATGCTTCCTGTTCCCTTTTTTGTTGTGAGATATCCACTGCCACACCGATAAGGCCCTTTAAACTCCCGTCAGGATATTTGATAGGCGAAGTTGAAAGAAAAATCGGGAACTCTTCGCCATTCTTACGCTTATTGATCAACTCTCCCTGCCACTTCCCCTGAATCGTTTTTTCAAGGACCAATCCGAGCGTTTCCTCCTTTTCACTTCGTCTCAGCATACTTACATTCTTCCCTATTAACTCCTCCTTTGTATATCCATATGTCTTTAGAAATGCATCATTTACATAAAGGAGAGTGTTTTTTTCATCGGTAATGCTCACGCATTCTGAAATATTCTGAAGAGCAAAAGAAAGAAGCTCCGTGGTAACCAGTTTGGTCTTAATAGCAGGGGCAGTTTTTTGCTTTTCCATATTTTGGTCTAAAGTACAAAAAATTAATACAGGAGGTCATCAATCAAATTATCAGCGTTTCTTGAGTATAAATTTGTTACCATCAGCTACAGCTCTTTATTCTTGGCAAACTCTCTTTCCAGTATTTCAGGCCGTTTCAGCGTATTTCTCACCCAGCTCAGCATGATGGCTGTTTTTTCGTCACAGTTCAGTCTCCAATCCGTTGTACCAGTTCTGGTCCGCTGGGTAAGAGCATACAGTGAAACAGCGGCTGACACAGAGATATTAAGGCTTTCTGTAAAACCGGCCATCGGGATTTTAACGAACATATCTGCTTGTTCGATCACCCTTTCAGTTATTCCGTCCATCTCCGTACCAAAGACCAGGGCAAATTTCTGATCAACCGGGAGGTTTTCCAGGTTATAGCTCTCATAATGGGGAGAGGTAGCTACAATCAGGTATCCGTTTTTTTTCAGTGTTGAAAAACATTGATCGATCGCATCTTCAGACCTGTAGTGATGCAGGGTAAGCCATTTATCCGCTCCGAGGACAATATCAGCATGGGTTTTAAAAGGATTTACATTTTCGATGATATGCACGTCCTGAACTCCGAAACACTCGCAGCTTCTTAGCACAGCGCTGATGTTATGCGATTGGAACACATTTTCCAGAACCACAGTTAAATGCCTGGTCCTGTTCGCGATAAGTGTTTCAAATTTCTCCCTTCGCTGTTCAGTAATGAACGTTAGCAAAAAGTCCAGTAACTCATTGCTTTCCTCCTCCTGGGCTGAAATATTCAAAATAGTTTAATTTTCAATCATTTAGCACGACAAAGATAAGCATTGTCACAAAAAAAACTCCGGATCAGTTTCCGGAGTTCTTTTTTTCAGAATAAATAAAGGCTTTTACTTGCTTAAATCACTACCAGGACGGAATTTGACGACTTTTTTGGCAGAGATCTTAATTTCCTTTCCTGTCTGAGGATTTCTCCCTTTTCTCGCAGCCCTTTTTACTACAGAAAATGAGCCGAATCCAACTAAAGCAACCCTGTCACCTTTTTTGAGGGCCAGTGTTGTTAC